>CAYFVX010000341.1:0-5403 GCA_964346425.1 uncultured Chloroflexaceae bacterium
AAAATCCTGGCTTGTCCCGAGCACGCCGAAACAGATGCAAACACATCATTTTGCGTCATATTTTCGTTTTATTACCAGGCCACCTTGGTATCAGGGCATTTCCCGTTGTGCTTTTACGTGGTGGTTCGTTGTGATGTGATAATGTAAGGATTGACCGTGACACACATACCTATGCAGGATAATCCTACATCAGAAACCTCACGATGGTCATGTACGCAGACAGAAAATCAGCTCCGGGAAAGCGTCACTGACCCTCGCTTGCGGGCAAGTCTTACCGCTATCCGTCAGACCGTTGATTATATTTGGGATACTGACTCCCCGCGCATGATCCAGGACTCTATTGACCGCGGAATGAGCTATTGCAAACGGTTGGTGGATATTGTCGCGTTATTGCTTGCGGCAAACAATGGGCGCACCCTGTCTGGGCAGGAAATGTATCTACTGCTGGCAGGTATCTATCTGCATGGGGTCGGGTTGCAGTGTGATGTTGTGAGCCTGCCAGAAATACGGAAATACGCGGAGGAACTGGGAGGCAGGTTCGTGGTTACGGACCCGAATGCACCGGTTGCCAGAGCTGTTTTTGCTCAACCAGACGATGCAAAGCGGACAACATCCTCGAAAAGGCTCAGAGATACCCCCCATCGCACAACGCCCATTCCAACATTTCAACGCAACCGTGGCTCTGTTTCACCATATAGCATAGACCAGCAAAAAGCGATCCGCAAAAACTACCACTATCTCTCGGCAGCCTGGATTGAATATGCCCACCGTACTGGCGAAACCGACCTGGGACCGGCTGCCATGACCGTGCCCGCCTACCTGATAGATGATTTGATAGATGTGTGTCTCTATCATACACGTTTGCCGATTACCCACTGCGCCCTCAATTTTACGTTTGAACCACATGGGCGCAAGCAATTGATTGCGGCATTGATACGGTTTGCGGCCGAGTTGGATGTCGAGCTTGACCGCGCACCGCTTGCGACGATCAATACCTACACGCTGAACCCCCGTTCGGCCGTTTACTGGTGGTTGCATCATCGCACCACCATGTCGTTCATTGCACGCAATGTGCTGCGCCTGACGACACGGCTCCACCCGAATGACATTTCGCAGTATGGTTCTTTCCTGCATGATGCCTTTATTATCGAATTTCAAAACAAAAATGCTCCTGCGCTGAATATTTTGCAGATCAATGGTATTCCGATGGTCATTGATCCTTCTTCGCAGATTGTCGCCGCTGAAGAAGCCGAAACGTTGCCAGCGGATATTATCAATGCTTTGCAGGAAAGCCGTGAGGGGCGCGGCCCATTGTTTGACCTGGCGAACGAAGTGCGCACCTGGTTGGTTGCTACGCGGTATGAGGTAAGCGACCCGCGTACCTTGAACCATCGGATAGTGGAGATGCGTGCTACTATTGACCAGGGCACGGTCCGCCAGCGGGTGTTGATTGTCTGCGTTCAGGGGCAAATTTCCCCGTCCGATGTCGAGATGGTGCATAGTAAGCTCGATCTGCAAACGCCGCAGGGCTGGCTGATTAGCGACCAGCGGGTTTCGGACCTGGCTCGCCGGCGGGCAGCCAACGATGATGCGGTGGAGGTTTTTCATCTGGCAGACTTTTTGCAACAGCGGGTATGGGGTCCCTATGTGGACGCGCTTACCGCTCTGGTGGAGCGTGATCACATTACGGAGCACTATGTGGATCTCTCGTGCAAAAAAGAAGAAAAAGACCAGAATGGGTGCCCGGTGTTTTCGGAGCATCACGCCAGTCTGCAGAGCTTTATAGATGCATGGCTCACGATGCGTGGACAGACTCATCTCACGATATTGGGCGAATCGGGCGCAGGCAAGACATGGTTTTGTCGCCAGTATGCCTATCGCCAGTTGAAACGCTATCTCAAGAACCCCGTCCAAGAACGGTTGCCCTTGCTCATTACGCTACGGGATTTCGTCAAACCGATGAACGTCCGCCAGTTGATCAGTGATGCGTTGCTGGAGCAATACAAGCTGTTGTTTGTCGGCAGTGCCTATGATATCTTTGCCGAGATGAACCGGCGCGGGAAAATTCTGCTTATTCTGGATGGGTTTGATGAGATGCCGCGGCGCGAGGACTATCAGTCGGTGGTGGAAAACTTTTGGGAGCTGGCAGAACTGTTGGATGAGCATAGTAAAATCATCCTGACAAGCTGTACCCTGTGTTTTCAATGGTCGCGTGAGAGTTCCAGAATCAAGACTGGCGTAGACCAGCATGATACGATTGTGCTCTCATCATCTGATTTTGAGGTTGTGCATCTTGAGCCATTGGCTGATGAACAAGTAACGCAGGTTATCGTTCATCAGGAAGGCAAAGCAGATGGCCCGGTGGCCGCCGAGCATATTTTGAATCATATTCATCTGGCGACGATAGCCCGCAAGCCATTGCATATAACCCTGCTTCTTTCTGCGTTGCAACGGGTCTCCAGTGAGCATCTGCAGCATGTCTCGCATGTCTATCTCTATGCCACCGACATACACCTGGTGCGCAATCTGTTGACCGAACGCACCTTTCGCTCCACGGCCGACAAGCTCTTTTTTCTCTGTGAACTGGCATGGAATATGCTCAGTCGGGGAGAACTACGCACGCATTATCGTGCTATCCCGCCCTATATCAAAGCGTTTTGTAGCCATCGTCCATTGAATGATGATGAACTGGATGTCTGGGATTATGATACCCGTCATCAGACATTTCTGCGCCGCGATGTGGCTGGCTATTATGAGTTTGCGCACAAAAGCCTGGTTGAATACTTCGTTGCGCTGAAATTTGCTGCGGAAATCGGGTGTCTGCATCCTCGCTTTTCGCAGGTGTATGGGGAGGCTGATGTGCAACCTTTTGCTTTTCCTATTGAGCAAAAACCGCTGCGCCATCTTCTTACCACCTTTGGCAAGCTCCCGCTGCAGAGCGAGCATATGTATATTGTAGGCAATTTGCTGGCCGGGATGTTGCGGGATGATGCGGCCGATACCCTGTGGCAACTTATTGATGAAACGCGCAATAGTACCCCCGAACAGGTCCGGCATGTGTGTAGCAATGCAATAACCCTGCTGCATATGTATGGCGAAATATTCCGGGGGGCCAATCTTGCTCACACGATGCTCACGGCGGCAAACCTGCAGCAAGCGGATTTGACGGGGGCAGATATGTCAGGAGCTATCTTGATTGCGGTGAATTTTGCCGGGGCTACCATGACCGCCGTCAATTTGCGCGGGGCATATCTTCGTCAGTGCAATCTTTCTGGCTGCATACTGAATGATGCCGATCTCCGTGACGCAAATCTGGTGGCTCTCCCCGTCTGGACCTGTACCATGGATATTCAATGCCAGGGAATGCGCATCGGTGGGATGCGCGGGCTTGAGCAAGAGATTATCTGGATTGCTTCGGATGGAACTGAGCAAACCATGACCATGCGCGAGTTTTTGCTCGAGCGGGGAGCGATTGAAGAGTAGTCAGGGGACTGCTACTCCCCGCATGCTCGCATACTCATGTCCAAGACGTCCCAGCAATATCCCCTGGCCCTCGTGATACTCAAAACGTGCGCGCTCAAACCACTGCACGGTGAGCGTCACGCCGGGGACAACTTCTTCCTGGCGCATCTCGGAAATGGGTTGTCCGAATAACGCGAGGCTTTCGCCAAAGCTTTTCGTCGGGTTTCCATCAAGCTCCAGCCCGTGGCTCCGCCAGTAGTCCAGAAACGGCCCGCACAGGCTATGGCTCGTCCCCTCAAAAAAGTAACACCCCTCCTGTTCTTCGCCTGGTGGGAAGAGGAACCATGAGCGGTCTTGCAATGTCAGCACATCGTCGCCAAGCCGACTGAGCAGCACATTGTAAGGGGCCGGCTTTTCCGGGTGAAACTCAAACCGATACCGTTCAAAGTATTGCACGACAAATGTCTGACCGGCATTTTGCTCGTCGCTTGATGGTTCCATAAACTCTTCACTGATAGGATAGCCAAAGACGGGCAACCCTCCATGTTTTTGCCAGTAGCGGTAAAATTCGCCCCGTAACGTATGGCGGGTTTCAGGAAAGTAGACCCCGTCCTGGGTTGCTGCTGATGGCGGGACGGGGGCAAATGCCTGTGATACGACATCGGGGAGCGTATTGGCTGGCGGTGCGATTCTGTTCATAGATGGCGGTTGTGGGGTCGGTTCGGGTTCGGGTTCGGGTTCCAGTTCCAGTTCGACTTCGGGGCCACGTTCGGTCTCAGGTTCGAATTGCTGCAATGGGCAGGTGGTATAGCTCTGTGCCAGTTGCAGTGCGCGTACTGCATTGAGCCGCCCCCATCCATACTCTGCATCTTTGCCAGGCAGTCCCTGATCATCAGCACTGGCTTTGATAATACATGCTACGTCTGTGTTCGGCAGGTCGCCGCGTAAGGTCAGCACCAGTCCAGCAACACCCGCCACAAAAGGACTGGAAAAAGATGTCCCGTTGGGGGGGCCATAATCATCATCAATCGTGGTGGTCCACAGGGCCACGCCCGGTGCTGCGAGATCAATATGCTCCCCCGTATTCGAAAAGCCAGCGATTTTGTCCGAGTTGGTGGTGGCACCGACAGCGACAACCTGCGGATAGGCAGCCGGGTAGTTGGTAAAATTGCCCAACTGATGATCGTTTCCCGATGCGGCAATCAGCAAAACGCCGCGCTGAAACGCATAATCAATGGCATCCCGCAACGCCTGGCTGTTTTCTGCCCCGCCGAGGCTCAGGTTGATAATGTGTGCCCCATGGTCCGTAGCCCAGCGAATGCCACGGGCCAGGTCCGCATCATTGCCAGTCCCACGCGAATTCAATACTTTAACCGGTAGAATGGAGCAACCCCAACAGATACCTGCGATGCCCTGGCCGTTATCTGTTTTCGCTGCTATCAAACCGGCAATGGCGGTTCCATGCCCGTGGTCATCATCGCTCTGGTCATTGTTGAGGAGGGCATTGTAGCCAGGCAAGATTTTTCCTTCAAGGTCTGGATGCGAAGATTTGACTCCTGTATCTACGACTGCAATGACGATGTTGCCGCCCGTCGTGATATCCCAGGCTTCAAACGCATGAATATTTTCCAGGGCCCATTGTTGCGATAGGTTCGAGTCGTCTGGCACGCGCAACATATGTCGCACATAGTTGGGTTCAGCAAAAACGATAGTCGGGTTTTCTGTCAGGATTTGTGCCATACGTGGTGGTTCTTGCGTGGTGGAAAACCTCACGCGATAGGTGTTGCTCCCTTTACCCAACGTTTCCGCGTGGTAGGCCCCCAACTTCAACAGTGTTTGCTCAAGGCTTGCGAGTAGCGCAAAACCGGTGGTTGGTTTACGTTGTGAAGAGGTTTGTGCCGAGACCAGGGCTTGCGGCACAAACCTCTTCACAACGTAAAC
>CAYFVX010000342.1:0-5369 GCA_964346425.1 uncultured Chloroflexaceae bacterium
CTCTGTGCCTCCGTGTCTCCGTGGTGAAAAGAAACTATTCATCCGAACCTGGTATTACTGGCACTGATGCCTGATGAGGAGGTGACCAAAATGACCGAAAAACTGATGGAAATAGACACACAGCAATTGCAAAAACCACCAGAATTTAGGCAGAGAGATGGGCAAAATCCTATTCTCTCCACATGTCTTGTTCGACTGGCGTTTTGCTTCGCAGCAGCAAAACGCCAGTCGAATAAGACCAACATCCACGCCTACTTCCGCAACAGTGGCAGATACACAACCTTTGCGGACGATGCACCACTCGTGCTAAACGCAAACTGATAGGGCGAAGACAGCGTATTCCCCGCCATATCGCTCACGCTGGTATCCACCGTCACGGCGTAGGTCGTGCCCGGCTGCAATGGCGCACGCGGCAGGATGACCGCCTGCGCAGGCAATCCGCTACAGGTAACGCTGATAGGCACCGTCGCGCCACCCGCCGCTTGCAGTTGCACCGTCTGCGCGGTCACCGTTTCGCTGTTGAGACCTTCCGAGAAATCCAGCGTTATCAACGGCGCATAGACATCCCCATAGCCATCCTGGAAAGACGGCTCTTCCGTTACCGTCACCGCCGTTGTATCGGGCAATGGGTTGCTGCCAACAATCTCCGGTGGGCTGCTGTCGCCCGTTGGATTGACCGTCATCTGCACATTGGCAGCACGGCTGGTGGTTATCCCATTCGTCACCCGAAACTGGAAAGTGTCTCTGCCGATAAAGTGCTCCGCTGGCGTATAGGTGACAGCAGGCGGTTCACCCGTCAGTGAACCAGCCAGCGGCATATCCACCAGCTCGTAGCTCAGCGGCAGGTCGTCAACGCTGCGCCCGTGCAAGGTGATATCTACTGGCTGCTGGTACCCCGTCTCTACCTCCTGCGGGATAGCCGCCAGTGGTTGTATCTGGTTGATCACGAGATTGGTCGGCGTTTCTTCGGGTACGCTGGGGAAGAAGACCGTCGCCTGATTGCGTATTACCGTGCCGCTGGTCAGGTCATCGCGCAGACGCACGGTAAACGTTATCGTGCCTTCTGAGTCCGCGTCGCCCTGTGGCCCCAGCTCTCCGATCATCCATGCCAGCGTGCGCTCTTCCGTCAGGTAGGTGCCCGTGTCAGCCATCTGCAACGTGCTGGCATCAAAGACCTCATCCAGTTCATCCATCACATAGACACCATAGGCCCGCCCGGCGCCCACATTCTCATAGGTAATCGTATAGGGAACCACCTGACCGGGCAGCAAATCGCCAGCCGGCCCATAGAGCGCGTTGGGGTCTTTGGCACGGCGCAGTTCCAGGTCACGACAATTCGGCTTCTGCGCTGTTCGTTTGCCGGCTTCTTCAAAACATGCTTTGCAGCCACCGGAACTATCCATACCAGCCACGCAACGCTCGCCCCCCGTGCAATATAGAGCCCCGGAGGTTTTGTACTGGCCGGTGGTGGAGTTGCATTCCTGTTTCCAGCAGGCGCCGGACATGCTCGTCCAAGCACCGGTACTCCAGCGCACCTGATTGCCGCTACAGCAGTGCGTATTCGGGTCCTGGTTGCAATCGCTGAAACAATGGTAAATCCCCAGGCCCGTGCTACCCACTCCCCAGACGATACCGGGGACAGTAGCGGCACCGCCACTGAAGAAACTGAGCGCAGTCCAGGACAGAATAGCCCCGCCTGCTTTCGCCAGTGCCTTCGCACCGACCATTGCCCCCAGACAATTCGCCTTGCACCTGCCACTGGTACAGCCAGCCGTCAGGCCAGCCTGGGCAAGCAGGGTCGCACTACGCTCCGCATCCCAACTGCCCCAGAAGTGCTGTTGCTCGGTGAGCAGTGAGGTTACCATTCCACCCGTGGTATCTTGCAAACGTATCTCGTCTTGCTGAAAGGTCAGTGCCAGAGCCTTGCCCTCGTGCAGCAAGAGGATGCGTAGCGACTTGCGATTGTTATGCACCATGACTGCCTGGATAACGCTGCTCCCATCGCTCTCCTGCATGCGCCCGCTGGCATAGTAGGTGTAGTTGTCGTCAATGGCCTCATCATGGAGCGTCTTGAGGTCCGCATTGGCATTCCGTTCGGCAGCAAAATCATCCTCCGAGAGTATCGCTGGTGCTTGCAGGCGCACAGGCTGATAGTCCAGATAGGGCGTGACGTCCAGTTCATCCTGCTGATAGTTGCTGCCAGCCAGCAGCGTGATAGTGCCATCCGTATAATCACTTGGCAACCCCCACTGGAAGCGCACGCGCACCGAAACCATACCATTGTCGCCGGGCGCAAGCGTGCCCAATCGCCAGAAGACCTGGTCGCGCTCATGCCAGAAGATGCCACCGTGCGAACTCTCCACATAGTTAGCGGCCGCCGGCAATTGCATCATGAGCACGGCATCCGCGACAGGCTCCGCCATCAGGTTGACATACTTGATGCCATACTCGACGCTCTCGCCAGGGCTGACGACCCGCGGTGCGCCCGTATCCACAATGACCTCATCCATTGTGGCAGTCTCTTCTGGCAGGGTAGTGAGCCACGGGTCGAACAAGACATGGTCATAACCCCCCACCGCGTCGCCTTTCCCATTCGGGTTGAGCGTTTCGTGGTAGGGACCGCTTGCATGCCCCCACCAGTTTGAGCGGGCATCCAGCTCTGGCCCATAGGTTTTGCGCACGCCATAGGTGGTGTTGCTATAGATTTCGTTGTGGCGAATGAGGAACGAGTTGCGCACGCTGGAATAGAGACCAACGCCCTGGCTGTAGCGAATGCGGCTGTTTTGTACCACATACTGCCCATCACCCTCAAACGCAAGCATGCGATCATCCCGTCCGCCACCATACTCAAGTGTGCAATGTTGCAGCACAGCGGAGGCCGAGCCGCCGGAGAAGGAGAGCTTGCCCCAGGCGCCGGGCGTTTCCGTCACACCGGTGAAGGTAATCGGGCGCGATTCGGTCCCGAGCGCATAAACCGAGCCTTTGCTGTACATACTGACAGTGGGCGTCAATAGCAGCGTCGTGCCCGGCTGCAGCGAGAGCAACGCCCCGCTATCAATCGTCGTGTCGGCAACCATATACACCGGCAGGTTTGCCTCGACCAGACCCCACTCGCGTCCGCTGGTAATCGTGCCGCCCACATTGACCAGCGCATTGATACCATTGCCCGTCGCCGACAGGTTCCGGAAGGTTGGCGCGGTGTTTGCTACCCAGCGCACCGCTGCGCCACTATTGCCCACAAAACGCACATCTTCAAGCAATGGTGTGGCGTCTTGCGATTCCAGCCGCAACCCATCGCCACCATTATCTTTCACCAGCACATTGCGGAAGGTCGGGTTGTGGCTCGCTGTCCAGCTATTCATCCAGATACCAGCTTCTGCATTGCGCTGAATGCTGCCATCCGCAAACACCATACCAATATGGGACGCCGAACGGCCACCCGTAAACTCAATACCATATGTCTGATTATCGGTGACATGCACATTGGTAAACGCGGGCGTAATATCGGCGGCTTGCAGCCGTATACCACTACGGTTGCTGTGATGGATGGTGCAATCGTGCATTTGCACATCGGTCGCGCTCACATCGAAAGCGGCATAGCGCGTGTTGCCCCCATAGCCAATGTCGCAATGCGCGAAGCGGCCTGTTGCCCCCGTCTCCAGTACTATCCCGTACCAGTCGCCTGGCTGTGGCTCCGACTGGCGTGAGGTAAAGGTAATCGGTTGCTCGGCCGTGCCCTCGGCCAGTAGCGCAGCACCATCGGCGATGACGAAATAGTAGGGGGCTGGTTCAAAGTGGAGTTGTGTACCCGGGTCAATGGTAAGCGTCAGTCCGCTGGTCACGTTGAGCGGACAATTCGTATAGCCACAGCTAAAACTGAAAGTCGTTCCCCCCAACCGAACCGTGCGGGTTATCGGGTCCCCGTGTTCCCAATTAATCGTTACCGCATTGATGGTGTTGTTCTCGAACGTGGTGTTGCCATAGGTGGGTTGCATATTCATACTGGTCTGGAAGATGGCTTTGCCGCCGTGGTTGGTGATGGTGACGTCCTGAATATCCGGCGTGATGTCGAAACCATCCAGGTAGACACCATCCATTTTGCCGTGGTCTAACGTCACGGAGCGCATAGCGAGGCTCCCCTTTTTTACCCATACATGGGCTTTGCTGTAGCCTCCCTCGTTTAAGCCAACATTGATATTGAACACGCCAGATGCACCATAGCCGAGGAAGGCGTGCGCAATGCTGCCGCTGGCACCCTCGCCAATGTAGATGCCATACCAGTCGCCGGCAGCGGGCGAGCCGTTGCTGCCGCTGGCTGCCCCGCCGTGCGCATCGTCGTGCAGGCTGGTTATCGCCACTGGCTGCGACGCGCTGCCCTGCACCAGCAGTTCGCCATGCACAATCAAGGCGGAACTGTCGCCGCCAAACTTGACGACGGTACCTGGCTGGATAGTCAGCGTTGCCGCTGAACTTACCACCACATTGCAGTTGTTGGCTACATACGTGGTGTCAGCGGTCCAGGTGGTTGCGCCGGTCAGCGTGCCGCAGGCATCAACTTCTGCCTGAAGGACAGGAATATCAGGCGGCTGGCGCACAGCGGCTACTGCACGTTCTGCTTGCGAAACAGGTTCCATATGGATGAAGATGCCGAGACATACGAAAACAACCACCCCCACGATGATGCTCAGCATATGAGGAAGCTGGTGGCGACGGTGTGTGTGAACGGTGTGTGTTGAAGTACTGCCAGGGATTTTCATTTGTTCGTCCTATTCTCGTGTAATGATTGATGGTCCATGGACGAGTAGGGGGTATGAACTCTCCCATACGTTGCAAGCCTGCGGTGTGCATAGAATGCAGCAAACCTCACGGATGGGCAGGGGACATGAACTGCTCGTATTGACTTTTCTGAAGAATATCTTGTTTGTATTATACCACATTATACCACGCGCGGTGGGGTGTGCCAGCCTCAATCAGAATGACGGAAAAACTGATCGAACAAGAAAACATCGTTTTTGATTCGCCCTATTTGCGGCGGATACGCGAGGAAGGACGCGAGGAAGGACGCGAGGAAGGACGCGAGGAAGGACACATCCTCACGTTGCGGGAGACCATCCTGGATGCACTGGCCTTACGCCTGGATCCGACGTTGTCCACCTATCGCTCGGTAGACAAGATGCTGGACACGATCACTGATGAGCAGACACTGCGTAGCCTCTTCAAGCAGGTGCTGCAGGTAAAAACTGGCGCAGAGTTTCAGCAGGCGGTGGAGCAGGCAAAGAGCAGTGCCCAACACGATAGTGCAGACCAGGCGTAGTCATACCAGGTTCGGATGAAGAATGAAAAAAAACTGCCCGAATCTTTGCCCGGAT
>CAYFVX010000343.1:0-5363 GCA_964346425.1 uncultured Chloroflexaceae bacterium
GGTGGGGCCGAGGCTGAACTTACCCAGGAACTCATAACAATCTTTCTGCAGGACACGCCGGGCAAACTGGCAACAATGCAGCAGGCACTCGCGGATGCGGACGCGACAACGCTGTTTCAGATTGCGCACGCGCTCAAGTCCAGCAGTGCGCAACTGGGCGCACTGCATTTTTCCACGCTGTGCCAGCGGCTCTCAACGATTGGGCGCACGGGCGACCTGACAGATGCAGCAGAAGCTCTGGCAGATATCGAGGCTGAGTATGTGCGAGTGCGGGAGGCATTGTCCCAGTAGAGATATGCTATAATCAAGGAATGTGAGCAGAGCACTGTTTGTGCTCCAGGCAAAAGAGTACCGAACTATCGCGATACCAGGCAAGAGGTTATATGAAAGTTTCCTGTTTACAAGAAAATCTCAAACGCGGCTTGACAACCGTCAATCGTGCGGTGGCGACCAAGAGTCCCCTTCCCGTACTCTCCAACGTATTGCTGGCAACCGATAACGGGCGGCTCAAACTGGCCGCGACGGACCTGGAGGTGGGCATTACCTCCTGGATTGGAGCCAATGTGGAAGAGGAAGGGGCAGTGACAGTCCCCTCGCGACTCTTTAATGATGTGATAAGCAACCTGCCCAATGATAAAGTAACGCTGACGCTGGATGCCCGGACCCAGTCGGTCAAAATTGAGTGTGGTCGCTTTACCAGCAATGTCAAAGGGATCGAAGCGGAAGACTTCCCCCCCATCCCAACCGGTGATGATTTTGAACCAACCTTCAAAATGCCGCCAGAGGTTTTGCGCCAGAGCATTGAGCAAGTTGCCTTTGCTGCATCTACCGACGAATCGCGCCCGGTACTGACCGGCGTGCTTATTCGACCGGGCACAGACACCACGTCGGGTGAACAGACCATCATCTTTGCCGCCGCCGATGGCTACCGGCTGGCAACCCGCACGCTGACCATGGAGGAAAAGGTTTGGCAGATCCCGAGCGGTGATTTGCAAGATTTTATCGTACCAGCCCGTGCGCTCAGTGAACTGGCACGCATCCTGGGCGATACAGAGACAGAAGTGGTTGTGACCGTAACGCCTGGCGGCGGACAGGTGCTTTTCCATACCGAGAAAACCGAACTGGTATCACGCCTGATTGAAGGGAAGTTCCCCGATTTTGAGCGCATTATCCCCCCTGAGTATAGCACACGGAGTGTGCTGGATACGCAGGAACTGACCAAAGCGGTCAAACTCGCCTCCTTCTTTGCCAGTGCCAACCAGAATTTCATCAAACTCACGATGGAACCCGGTGATGATGTGGCACCTGGTCGGCTGGTCATCAGTGCCAATGCTGCGGAACTGGGCGATAATACCGGCGAGCTGGATGCTATTGTGCATGGCGAGGGGGGCGCGATTGCCATGAACGTCAAGTTTCTGACCGAAGCGCTCGCGGCCATGGGAACATCGCAGATTGCACTGGAAACCCAGACCGCACAAAATCCGGGCGTTTTCAAGCCAGTCGGGAATGAAGAATACGTGCATGTTATCATGCCAATGACGATGCGTTAGGGGCATCGTTTTCTTGTTTCTCTCTAATGAAGCATATGTGCATGTTATCATGCCAATGACGATGTGTCAGGAACATCGTTTTCTTGTTTTCTCTTTTGGGATAGGGTATAATGACACCCGTCCCTCCGTACAAACGTTTTGTGAGGTGTTATGCCAATTATTGTTGATACCACACGTTGCCCGTGTGCGACACCCTGTTTTCCTGCGAAAATGTGTCCATACGATGTGCTTCATTTCGATTTTGCCAACCCGACAAAGCCTGCAACCCTCGACCCAGAACTCTGTGGCGATTGCAATGGAGTATGTACCAACTTCTGCGATCCACGAGCCTTGCGTTTTGCGCCCACAATGGAAGCTCTGCGCCTGACCGAAGCAGAGTTGCTTGGCACAATGAGTACCGAAGAAATTGACGCGGAACGTAAACGCTTGAAAGAGCAGGCCGAGCAGGAAAAGAAAAAGAAAGAAGCCGTTATTGACGTGACGACTGCTTCGTTTGAACAGGAAGTTATCCAGGCAAAACTGCCGGTGCTGGTGGATTGCTGGGCTCCCTGGTGTGGACCATGCAAATCATTTGCACCGGTGTTCGCCGAGGTTGCGCAGGAATATATGGGTCGTGTGAAGTTTTGCAAACTCGATACAGATGCCGAACCATCCATCGCCCAGGCACTCCGCATTCAGAGTATCCCCACACTGGTCGTCTTCTATCAAGGACAGGTGCTTGGGGCAGTGCCAGGCGCGATGAATGCAACACAGCTCAGATCCACGATTCAACAGGTCCTTCAGAGCATAGATCCTTCGGTTTCTGGCTCTTCTGCAAGCAACCAGCCGCAACCTGAACGGGTGCAACGCGGGAAACCAAAGGAACAGAAGAGTATACTTTCGTGAATAGCAATCTGACCTCAGTTGTGCTCGTCCATGCCCATACCTTTTTCCGCGAAGGGTTACGTCATAGTCTGGCAACATTGGCCGACTTCGTAGTCGTGGGGGAGGCATCCAATGGGCAACAGGCGATACAACTGGTGGGTTCGAGTGAGGCAGATCTGGTCCTCATAGAGGTTGATTTGCCAGGGGTGAGTGGGCTTGAGGTGTCACGGGCTATCAAGCGCAACCATCCACACGTCAGTATTATTCTCATTGGCTCATCGCTGGATAGCCAGAATATTGTGAAGGCTATTCGCGCCGGGGTTTCGGCGTATGTGCTTGATACCGTTGCCTGGGATGCGTTGAAAGATGTCGTTGTGGATGTCTGTGAGGGTCACTACCCTATCAATGATCTGGTACTCTCACAGCCGGAGGTTGCGTCTCAGGTGCTGGCAGAGTTTCGCCAGCTTTCGATGGAAGGTGATACCCAGCAGATTTATTCGCCGCTTTCGCCGCGTGAGTTGCAGGTGCTTGAACTGGTTGCCAATGATCGGACAAATAAGGAGATTGCAAATACCCTTGATATAAGCAATCAGACCGTCAAAAACCATGTGTCCTCTATTCTGCGCAAACTGGCGGTGAATGATCGCACCCAGGCAGTCGTGTATGCCATTCGGCAAGGGTGGATTAAAGATGTCAAACTTGAGACGTCCTCCTCTGTTTCATAAACAGGTATCGTGTTTAGCACCGGCAGTTGCCAGACCGCTTGAAAAAGGAAGACCGGTATGCAGCGTGTAGCAGGTAGTATGCGAAACTTTCTCCTCTTCGTTCTGTTGCTCACAGGAGTCGTGGTGTTGTCCAGTTGTGGTGATGTGACAGAGGAAGAAGCTATTTTGAACTATGAGACGATCCTTGCGCTGACCCCAACCAGCACGCCAACGTTTACCCCGACGCCCTCACCAACGCTTACTCCGTCACCAACGCCTATCCCATCACCAACACCGACGGTGACACCCACCCGTCCACCCACGCCGACTCCACCGCCACCGACCCCGACGCCAGACCCGGCTCTGAAAGGTTTTAGTTTTTGCAATCAGGTTGTTGGCGAGCAAGAAAGTGGGCGTTTTTCGGCCCGGGTTGCTAATGAGATTACGACACAGCAGTTTCCAGCCTATGAGCGGCTTACCATTCCTTTTGAAATGGCGGATGAGTCGGCTCCTTTGAGTGCCGTGTCTATGTTGCTGCATGAGCGTGATTATACGCTGATAACGGGCGACCCGATGGCTCCTGCTGCATATATGTTGATGGTCGGGTTTCCTGGCTGGCTGCATGATGCGTTTTTCACCAGTTCCGTGTTGACCGGAACCAACTGGATGTCAGAAACAGCCACGCTCTTCCCCACGTTTGCATTGAGCAATACGCAGGTGATGAAGAATATTTCTGTGCTGGCGGATGAAGAATCGGCCGCAGGGATGTTTTTTATGCTGGCACTTGATCGGCCCGCTCTCTATCATCTCACTGCTTCCAGCGATGCCTCGGAACTTCGCGTTGAAGTAGCGCGTGGCGTGGCATGGGAAGAAAGCAACAACACCCTTTCGACGCAGTCTGGCAATAGTGTGGAGTTGCCTGCGCCACTCTATTTTGTGCAAGCCGGCGATATCTGGCGCATAGATGATACGGGAGTTATTAGTCTTACGGCAACGCCCGAAGAAGTGACAGATATTGCCGTGAGCGATGACGGGTCATTGCTGGCATTTTGCCGCACGCAAGAGCCGGGAGTGCATCCGTTGGAGAGTGGGGCGGCAGTACCTGGCTCGCTCTGGTTGATGCGTATGGAGGAAGATGAAGAACCACAACGCATTGCCGATACAGGGGTAAATTGCGACGATCTGGCGTTTAGCCCTGATGCCTCGCTGCTGGCAATGAGCATTGATGAAACGGGTATCAGCCCCACGGAACGCAGCATTAAAATTATACCAGTGGCGGGAGAAACCGCCATGACCCAGACGGTTGCTATCAGTGCTACCGTTCAGGAACCAGAAGCAGAGAGCGACCTGCTGGTGCGAGGCGGCGGATGGAATCGGTTTACTCCACAGTGGCTGGATAATACGCGGCTGGTGTATACAGCCAGTGCGCCAGATACCCGCAGCACGATTTTTCTGCTCGATCTTGCCAGTGGCATTGAGCACGATGTTGGCGGGGATATTCAGGTCGTAGATAAACGCTATCGGTATAGCGCATTTGGCCCACCACTTGTTTCTCCAGATGGGCGTGCTTTTGCAGTCGAGGCGGTACGGGCAGATGAGCCGGGGGCTGATTTGCTGGTGCTTGATGCAACCGGCCAGGAGCAGGATGTTATTCACAAAGATTATTGGTCCCGTCCGCTGGCCTGGACAGAAAATAATTCGCTCTATTACCTGGTGCGTGAATGTAACAGTGCGCTGGTGCAGTCGTATGATTTGTATGTGCGTGAAGGTGGCGGTAGTGTTCGTCTCCTGACCTCCGGCGCAAGTCCAGGCATGATTGGTGATGCGGTGGCGGTAGGCGATGGTCTGGCGTATGTTGCGGCCAATCGTGCAGTATCAGATGTGACCGGTGACTATGTGGTGTCCCCGTTTAGCCCTTCGAGCCTGTGGTATTGGGATTTTGCTGCGGGAGGGCGTGGGAAGCTCTATGAAGCACGACGGGGCATCACGCAACTGGTGCGCTAGGATGTGGGGAAGAGGGATACCGTCGCAGCGGCTTGTAGCCGCGGTCACCACGATTCATGGAACGTCTCTCTCCGACAAAAAAATCTGGTTTGGAGCCGCGGAAGAAACGTCACAAGTGAGCTGATCCAGCGGTTCAAAACCACAGCTACGATTCTCAACGGGTATTCCACCGCGCTTTCACCCTCACCCCAACCCCTCTCCCATCCAGGGAGAGGGGCTTCCGGCACCCCTTCCCATGCGC
>CAYFVX010000344.1:0-5360 GCA_964346425.1 uncultured Chloroflexaceae bacterium
GTCAATGTGCGTTCTTGTTGATTTTCATCATCTTCAGCTTGACAGAACAAGAAAAAGTGTAAGGATAGTGCAGGGAAAAGAGAGAAAAAACCGACCTGTTCATGGTGGGCGATAGTGGATTCGAACCACTGACCTCATCCGTGTGAAGGATGCGCTCTAACCAACTGAGCTAATCGCCCTTACAACAAAGAAAGTGTATCACAAACTTGAGCGAAACGCAAATTTTTCTTGATTGCGATTGGCTCCCTAAAAACACCGACACAACATAGAATTTCTGGATACCCGCCTTCCCTTTCATGTGACATAACACGTTGCAATCATCCCCATCCTATGCTACATTGGTCCCAATGCCTGCTGTAACTAACCTGTAACTGCTGTGCGTCTGAAAACAGACGTTTCTTATGCTACAATAGGAAAATTATAATCCGTGAGGGGTATGCGCTCCAATGGGTGTCACTTGTGGGTGCGTGCGGGAACCAGGTTCCCGCACACTCCTCATTCTGGTGGGGTTTGTTGGTTTTTTCGACTTCGTCGAAAAAACCAACAAACCCCACTGCAAAGCCGTGGCACGCGGCTCCATGCTTTTTTTGCCGTGCGCAAGCAGCACCCAATACAGGTGAAACCTGTTGAGGGGGTATGCGCTCAATGGTGAGGAAAAGAGTATTATGCAAGAAATAGCTGGCTACCATATTGAAGAACAGTTGTATGATAGTACGAATTCACTCGTCTACCGCGGCCATCGGTTGCTCGATGACCGCGCCGTTATTCTGAAGGTACTCAAAGATTCTTATCCTTCACCAGAACGAGTTGCCTGGTTCAAACGTGAATATGAAATGACCCGTGCCGTTGCCCTCGACGGGGTTCCACAGATTTATGGCCTGGAGATGAACCAGCACCATTGGATTATGGTGCAGGAAGATTTTGGTGGCGATTCCCTGCGCCGCCTGAGCCTTGCAGGTCACTGTCGTGTTACCGATTTTCTCAAACTTGCCATCCAGATGGCAGATATCCTGGGGCAGATCCACCAGCAGCAGGTGATGCACAAAGACATCAACCCGGCCAACATGGTCTTGAACCTCAGCACCTACCAGCTCAAGTTCATTGACTTTGGCATCGCCACCAGACTATCCCGCGAAAACCCCACCTTTCGCAACCCCTCGGTGTTGGAGGGTACGCTGGCCTACATGTCACCCGAACAGGCTGGCCGCATGAACCGCGCGATAGACTATCGCACCGATTTCTACTCGCTGGGCGTCACCTTCTATGAATTGCTCACCGGTCAGGTGCCATTTATCAGCGACGACCCGCTCGAACTGGTCCACAGTCATATTGCCCGCCACCCTATCCCCCCGCACGAACTCAAGCCAACCATTCCGCCGGCCCTTTCCGCTATTTTGCTCAAGCTTATGGCAAAAAACGCAGAAGACCGCTATCAGTCCGCCTACGGATTGAAAGCCGACCTGGAAGCCTGTCTGCAACAGATGCAGCAAACCGGTACCATTGATTCCTCCTTCGCTATTGGGCAAAAAGATATATCAGACCGCTTTCAGATACCGCAAAAACTCTATGGGCGTGAGCCGGAAATCAAAATGCTGCTGGCAACCTTTGAACGCGTCAGTCAGGGAGCCAGCGATATGATGCTGGTGACAGGGGCAGCCGGCATTGGCAAGTCTGCGCTGGTGCAAGAAATCTATAAGCCCGTGACGCGGCAACGGGGCTATTTTATCGCTGGCAAGTTCGACCAGTTTCAGCGCAATATTCCCTATTCGGCATTCATCCAGGCATTTCGTTCCTTGATGCGCCATCTGCTGACCGAAAGTGAAGCAGAGATAGCCGCCTGGCGGCAAAAAATCCTCGCAGCCGTGGGCAACAATGGACAGGTGCTCATTGATGTCATCCCGGAAGTCGAGCTGATTATCGGTCAGCAACCAGAAGTGTTGCTGCTTGGCCCTGCCGAAGCCCAACGCAGGCTAAACCTGGCCTTCCAAAATTTCATCACCGTCTTCACCCAGCCGGAGCATCCGCTGGTGATTTTTCTCGATGATCTGCAATGGGCAGATGGTGCGTCGCTCAAGCTGATGGAAGCTTTGATGACGACTACTGAGCAACATTACCTGCTCCTCATCGGGGCATATCGCGAAAACGAAATACGACCCGGTCATCCGCTCCAGATGATTATAGAAGCCATGCGGCAAGCGTCTGCAACCATCCACACGCTTTCGCTCTCTCCCTTGGATGGGGGGGCTGTGAAGCAACTGATTGCTGATACGATGCGGTGCAAGTCCGCGGAGGCGAAGCGTCTGGCCGAGCTTGTTGTGGCAAAAACCGGCGGCAATCCCTTCTTCTTGAATGAATTCTTAAAATCGCTCTATGTCACAGGCATCGTCCATTTTAACCACACCAGAGGGAAATGGTCTTGCAACCTCGACCATACGCAGCTTCAGGACATGACCGATAATGTCGTGGAACTTATGGCCGAAAAAGTGCAACAACTCCCCCATGAAACCCAACGCGTCTTGAAACTGGCTGCGTGCATAGGCAATCAATTTGACCTGGAAACCCTCGCGCTGGTCAACGAACACCCACCCCGCGAAACCGCCCGGCAGTTGGGAGAAGCTATCACCGATGGCCTTATCCTGCCCTTGAGTGATGCCTGTAAACTGGTAGATCTGGATATTGAAGGATTGACGGACACGATTCGCGCAGAATACACCTTCACCCACGACCGTATCCAGCAAGCGGCCTACTCATTGATCCCCTTGAACGAACGTCATACCCTGCACTGGCGTATTGGACAACTCTTGTTGCAGCAGGCCATTAGCCGGACCCAGGCCACACATGGCGACCAGACTTCTCCTGATCTAAGTAGGCTGGAAGACTGCATCTTTGCGATTGTCAATCAGTTGAACCAGGGCATTGCAGCCGTTCGTGGGACAAACGGGTATGCTGCGCATGGTGTGCCTGACGATACACCTTCTGCGGTGTTGCACCAGCCTTCGATTGAAGAGGTTGCCGAACTCAACCTCCGCGCCGGCCGCAAAGCCCTGGCCTCGGTTGCCTATGAGCCAGCCCTCAACTACTTGCGAGTAGGCGTTGAGTTGCTCGAAGACTATGGCTGGTACGCTTGCTATGACCTGATGCTGGCCCTTGCCACCGACTATGCCAGATGTTGCTACCTCAATGGGCAGATTGCCGAATCCGAGCAAATGTTTGATCTCGTCGTGCGCAAAGCCGCCAGCAATCTGGATAAAGCCGATGTCTACAATACCCGCATGCTGCTGTATACCAGCATGGGGCAGCTCAAAGGGGTGATAGAAACCGGGCTTGAAGGATTACGATTACTTGGGTTGCCCATCGCGCTCGTCCCTGATCAGGAGGAGATAGATGAGGAAATTGCCCAGGTGCATATGCTGCTGGCGGGCAAAGATATTCTGAAATTGCGCAATCTGCCACTGGCAACCGACCCGCAGCACTGTGCCGCGATGCGGTTGCTCATGAACATCCTGATTACGGCCTGGTGGCGCACCAATATGCGTTTGCTCTATCTGGTGACGTTGAAAATGGTGCATCGCTCATTGCAGCATGGCACTGTGGACGAGTCGAGTGTTGGCTATGCCTGGTATGGCGTCATGCTTGGCTCTGGCCTGGGCGACTACAAAACTGGTCACGCCTTTGGGGAACTGGCACTCCGTTTGAATGATGATTTGCAGAATACTCACCTGACCAGCATGGTCAATCTCATCTTCGGCGCGTTCATTCATTTCTGGCGGTTTCCGCTGGATAAGAGCCTGCACTATCTGCAAACCGGCTATCAAGTGGGGGTAGAAGTTGGCGATTTATTGTGGGCTGGCATCAATAGCTATGCGGCTATCTACACGATGCTTATCAAAGGAGACCCGCTGGATGATGTGTATCAGGAAATCCAGCAATCACTCGAATTTGCCAAAAACACACGGCAGATTATTCCTATCAATATGCTGACCCTGTCGCAGCAGTTCATCTTGAGCCTCAAGGGATACACCAGCGCACCGGGCCTGTTTAGCGACGACAACTATAATGAAGAGCGGCATATCACCGAAATCAAAGAAAGTGAAGCCTTCCGCCCGATTTTCTGGTACTACAAAATCAAATTGCATGCCTGCTATCTGTTTGAAAACTATGCGGAAGCGCACGAGATTGCGCAAAAACTGGATGCGTTGATTGAAGAGGGGGCGGCGTTTGGCAACGTGACCAGGCCAGAACACTACTTTTATTATTCGCTCACCCTTGCCGCGCTCTATCCGGCATTTGAAGCCAGTTGTCAGGCGGATTACTGGGATGTTCTGACCAGAAATCAGATCAGGCTGAAACGCTGGGCAGACAACTGTCCGCAAAATTTCCGCCACAAATACCTGCTCGTAGCCGCCGAAGTAGCCCGCCTGCGAGAACAACCGCAGGCTGCCCACTTCCTGTATGAGCAGGCCATCAGTTCAGCAAATGAAAATGCGTCGCTACCCAATGAAGCCCTGGCGCATGAACTGTTTGCCAGATTTGCGCTGAGTCTGCACAATGAATCCCTTGCCAGACAACATTTGCTGGATGCCCGCAATGGCTATCTCAGATGGGGCGCAGATGCTAAAGTGCATGCCCTTGATGCAACCTATCCCCATCTTTTCAAGGAAATCGCGAAAACGTCCGCACTCGTAAACAACAAGCATCTGCCTGCTGCCCATACCAGTTCTTCCAGCACCACCAGCAGTGGTCTGGACATCTCAACGGTGATTAAAGCAGCGCAGGCTATATCCGGCGAAATGGTGCTGGATACGCTGCTTGCCCGCCTCATGCATAGCGTAATGGAAAATGCCGGTGCAGAACGCGGCTTGCTCTTGCTCAAACACGAGGAAAAATGGGTGATTGAGGCCGAAGGCGACGTCAATCGCAAAGAGATTATTGTGGTGCAGTCGCAGCCCCTGGATACCAATGCGCATCGTCCCTGGCTCCCTCTTTCTATCCTCAACTATGTTTCGCGCACACACGAAAGCGTGGTGTTGAATGATGCGACGCATGAAGGACCATTTGTGCATGATCGCTACATCCTCACGCAGCAACCCCTGTCGCTGCTCTGCGCACCGCTCATCAAACGTGGGAGCCTTATGGGGATACTCTATCTTGAAAACAACCTCACTACCGATGCTTTTACCCCGGACCGGCTGGAGGTGCTCAATTTGTTGGCTGCCCAGGCTGCCATTTCGATTAAAAATGCGATGCTCTATACTAACCTTGAGCAAAGTGAGGAAAAATCCCGCAATCTTTTTGAAAATCCCCGCGATACCATCTTTATAACCGCCAGCAATGGCAAATTTCTCGACATAAACATGGCC
>CAYFVX010000345.1:0-5359 GCA_964346425.1 uncultured Chloroflexaceae bacterium
AAAAGCACTATAGAGTAGACATAAAACGCTTAGTAGCATTGGGCGGCTCGCCTGCCCCGGGCAGGGGTTTGGCACCGCCAAACCCCTACCTTATCACTCCCCGCCCCCTTTACCAACAGATTCCACAAGGACTCTGTTGGTAAACCCCATCTCTTGCCCGGACCTTTGCGCTCTTTGCGCCTTTGCGGTGAAACCTGCCCGGACTTTACCATCAGAGTCCACACCAGGGGAGAAGGGGAACCGCGGCACCGCTGCCCGAAGCCCCTCTCCCTGGATGACTCTGATGGTAAACCCCATCTCCTGTCCGAACCTTTGCGGCTTTGCGCCTTTGCGCGAGGCCCTGCCCGGACTTTACCATCAGAGTCCTGGATGGGAGAGGGGTTTAGGGAGAGGGTGGAAGCGTGGCGGAATATCCGCCTGCCCGGACCATTCTCACGTGAAAACAAACCGTTCTTATACGATACCGTGTCCGCACCCTGACGGTCGCGGCTCGTCCGGGTGTCCGCACCCTGACGGTCGCGGCTCGTCCGAGCGTCCGCTCCCACCTTTTTTCATACCGTACCATGCACGGCATTCTGCATTCTGCATTCTGCATTCTCCATTCCCCATTCCCCCGCCCGGCCCTTTGCGTCTTTGCACCCTTGCGTGCGGTCCTGCACGGACAATCCCAACAGAGTCAGTCCAGGGGGGCATGGCATGGTATAGTATCTTCACCTTCCCACCTGCTGAGCTACCTGCCGTCCGCGCTCGGTCAACAGTAATTGTTCGCCCTGCTGCTGCAACAGGCCACGTTGTTCTGCCCGCTGCACCACGCGGGCGGCAAAGTCCGGCGCCCAGCGCATATGGCGCGTCAGGTGCTCAACCCGCGATTCTTCAGCAGCCTGCGGCGTTGCCTCGTGATTGAGCAGATGCGCGGCGAGCATTTGTTGTGCAAACGCCCATTTCTGTCGGTTGCGCCGCTGCATCCCGGCCAGCAGTCCGCGCTCCGGTGCAAACAGCAACACCAGCCCAAAAGCTCCCCCGCTCATCGTCGCCATCGCACCCGCAATCGAAACATCCAGCCAGCGTGCCACCCAGTAGCCGGCCACTGCGCTCGTGGCTCCAATGACGACACTGAGACCAATCATCCGCTCCAGGCGGTCGGTGAGCAAATAGGCCGCCGATGGTGGGGCAATCATCAACGCCACTACCAGAATTGAGCCGACCGCATCGAAGGCCCCCACAGCGGTAACCGACACCAGCGACATCAGCGCATAATGCAACAGACCGGGCATAAAGCCAAATGCCGCCGCCAGTCCTGCATCGAAGGTCGCCAGTTTCAGCTCTTTGTAAAAGATACTCACAAATGCCAGATTGATCACCACCAGTGCCACACCAACAACCAGCGCACGTGGTCCGATATCCACGCCAAACCACTCCACGCGGTCAAACGGGGCAAACGCCAGTTCTCCCATAATAACGGCATCCGTATCGAGATGGACATTGCCCGCAAAGCGCGAAATCAAGATGACCGCAATGCTGAACAGCACCGGGAAAACCAGGCCAATAGCGGCATCCTGCCTGACCAGCCGTGTCTGGTTGAGCAATTCAACCAGACTCACGGTGAGCACCCCGGTGAGCACCGCACCAACAAACAGCCAGGGTGATCCCAGGTCGTGCGTCACAAAAAACCCTATCACAATGCCAAACAGAACGGTATGGCTAATCGCATCGCTCATCATTGCCATGCGGCGCAGCACCAGGAACACGCCAGGAATAGCACACGCGGCGGCAATGACGGCCGCTATCAGTTGGACTTCAGTTTGTGAAGACATGCATGCTTCCTCCTTCCCTCATCACGCTATCGTGCTCCTCGCGTGATTTGATTCTTCGATGGCAGGCACGCCGGCGACGGTCTCACCGCGCAACTTCGCAGCCTGCATGCGGCGGCGATTGCGCTGCTGGCGAAGCCAGTTCCAGAACATTCCCCGATTGGGCGCGAACAGCAGCGAGAATACCACGATGCTGCTCACCACCAGCACTACTGTCGGGCCAGTAGACAGGCCGCGTGCAGTGGCACTGATGACCGAACCAATGATGCCAGCGAGCATCCCAAACAGCCCGGCCAGCGTGACCATCACTCCCAGGCGGTCTGTCCATTGCCGGGCGGCCGCCGCTGGCGCGATGAGCATAGCACTCATCAGCACCACACCCACCGTTTGCAACCCGACGACAATCGCGACGACGATCAGCGAGGTGAGGCCAATGTCGAGCAAACGAACAGGAAGCCCCAGTGTTGCCGCATAGTCCGCGTCAAAGCTCAATAGTTTAAACTCTTTCCAGAAGAGCAACATCAAGCTCAGTGCCACCACCCCAATCACAGCCATCGTCACCACATCGCGCTCAACCAGCGAAGCGGCCTGCCCAAAAAGAAACGTATCCAGCCCCGCCTGCGCCGCGTCTGGCTTCTTTTGGGCAAAGGACAGCAATACCAGCCCCAGGCCAAAGAAGACCGATAATACCATTCCCAGAACACTATCCTCTTTGACCCGCGTATACTGCACAATCGTGATCATGAGGATGGCGGCTATCCAGCCAGCGATGGCCGCGCCGAACAGCAGGACGGACAATTCACGCCCCCCGGTGAGCAGGAAGGCCAGCACAATGCCCGGCAGCGCAGCATGCGACATGGCATCGCCCAGGAGTGCCTGGCGACGCAGCACCGCAAAACTGCCCAGCGTGCCACTGACGATGCCCAGCACCCCCGCGCCCAGCGCAACAGTGCGGATGGTGTAATCTTGAAAGAGCGTAAAGAGCAAGTTATCCATGCAGATACCTCCTCTCGTCGCCGTCCTGCGCGGCGAACGCCGTCACCACTTTTCCGCCATATGCCAGTCCGAGATTGTGCTCGGTAAAGACGTCGGCCACCGGCCCGTGCGCGACACGCCGTACATTGAGCAACGTCACCCAATCGAAATAGTCTGTCACGGTGGAGAGGTCGTGATGGACGACGACAACGGTTTTGCCGCGTGCCCGCAACTCGCGCAGCAGCTCGATAATGGCACGTTCGGTGGTAGCGTCTACGCCCTGAAATGGCTCATCCATAAAGTAGATATCCGCATTTTGCACCAGGGCGCGTGCCAGGAAGACCCGCTGTTGCTGTCCCCCCGAAAGCTGGCTAATCTGGCGGTTGGCAAAATCGCCCATTGTAACTTTGTCCAATGCTTCCAGTGCCATCTGACGCTCATTTTTCCCAGGACGTTTGACCCAGCCGAGCGCACCATAGCGACCCATCATGACCACGTCCAGCGCATTGGTGGGGAAGTCCCAATCAACACTGCCACGCTGCGGTACATAGCCGACCAGGTGTCGCTGCTCACGGTAGGGTTTGCCATAGATAAAAACGCGGCCGGCGGCTGGCTTGATAAGCCCAAGAATAGCCTTGATCAGCGTAGTTTTGCCTGCCCCATTTGGCCCTACAATTGCCAGCAGCCCCCCCGCCGGCACGCGAAAATCAATATCCCACAAAACCGGCTTCTCTTTATATGCTACCGTCAGGTCATGCACATCAATCGCATGCTTCTGGTCTTGTCTCATTGTTTGTTCCTCTTTACTTTCTCGCCAAGAACCCTGTCACGAAACATAGCCGTGGTTTGGAACCGCGGGATTTGCTCGTCTGTGACGTTTCTCCTGCAACTATATGCCGCAACCCTTGTCGTCGAGCGACGTCGTATGGAACGAGGCGACTGCGGTTGAAAACCGCGGCTACAGGTTTCCTTTTCCCCTTTGCCCCAGGGTTTGCAATTTCCATTCCTTCGTTTTGCAAACAGACGACAGGTGTTCGCAGCGAAGCCGCGAACACCTGCCTCCCATTGGCAATGATTTGCTACTCTGCATTATCTGCTGGTTTACTGAGCGCGGCAACGATGGTGTCGGTATTGTGCCGCATCATCCCGATATAGGTGCCGGCTTCAGTTACAGGCGTACCCATCGCGTCCGAGTAGAGTTCACCCCCAATGGCTATTTCATTGCCAGTTTCGGCACGCACCGCTTCTTTCACTGCCTCAATAGTACGTGGCGAAATGGTGGTCTCAATGAAGATAGCGGGCACACCGCGCTCGGCGACAATATCTGCAAGGGCCTGCACATCGGCTGTGCTGGCTTCGGTTTCAGTGCTGATACCCTGCACCGCTTCCACCGCCAGCCCATAGGCCCGTCCGTAGTAGCCAAACGCATCGTGCGCACTCACCAGGACCCGCTGTTCCTGGGGAATCTTTTCTATTTCATCGAGAATGTAGGTGTGGAGCTCATCCAACTCCGCGCTGTACGTCTGCGCATTTGCTGCATACGTCTCGGCATTCGCCGGGTCTGCATCCGCCAGCGTGTCGCTGGCCGCAGCGACAACTTCTTTCCACAAGCGCACATCGTTCCAGACGTGCGGGTCGGTGGGCAACCCTGATGCTGGTTCCCAACTCAGCAATGAGGTCTCTTCCAATTGCTCGGCCAGGGCCACCACCGTCTTGTCGTCATTCTTGCTCATCTGGTCAAAAATACGCTCGAGTTGCGCTTCCAGATGGTGACCGTTATACAGGATGACATCGGCATTCTCAATCGTCCGGATGTCTGACTCCGTCGCCACATAGGTGTGCGGGTCAATCCCCGGCCCCAGGAGCATCGTGAGCTCTACCTTATCACCCGCCACATTCTTGACCACATCTGCGATGTGCTGGGTGGTCGCCAGCACGGTCAACGGTTCAGCAAGCGGTGCGGCTGCTTCTTCGGCAGTATCTGCTGCACTGGCTCCTTGATCCGCAGATGCTTTTCCTTCAGCGGCCTGGTCTGCTGGATTGCCAGTCTGCCCACCGCCACAGGCGGCGAGCAACAGCAACAATAACGCAAGACTTCCTGCTACCCAGCGTGAACGCATAGGCAATACCTCCTGATGGTTTCTTTGACGTATTTGAGTTTCAGGTGTGCCAATTCTGAAAATTGATACACTGCTTAAAAAATTATTAGTTATTCCTAAAATACCAGACAATGAGATGGTTGTCAAGGGGGGATTGTGCGAAGGTTCACCTCTGTTGCCTGCCGCTTATTTCTGTGGCTTTTTTAGCGGGTTGTGGCTGGTCGAACACTGGTCTCCACTGTTGAAAGCTCCCGTGCAGGAAGGATGGAGAAACGACCGTGATCTCTTTACAACCCACCACGCCTGAGAGCCTCAGTGGTGCCATTTTTGCGCTGGGAGGTATGGAAGATGTGGCGGTCCTGCTGCTAGACGGGCAGATCCCGCGGTTACAAACCGCTGCTACGATTCCCAACGGGGTTCTTGCCATCGGAAAATCTCTACACAGGGAAATGCTCCCCCGCTCCCCCGCTCCCC
>CAYFVX010000346.1:0-5355 GCA_964346425.1 uncultured Chloroflexaceae bacterium
ACGGGCTTTACGGCGCAGGAGGTTGAAGCGCAGGGAGGATGGTATAGCCTGACCTATAAAGACGACCAGACAGTGGTCAAACAGCACCACGATTGGATGCTGACAGGCTTTCAATCCGATGAATATGAGTTTCGCATCCTCACCAGGCAGGGAAATATTCGCTGGTTGCGCAATCATTGCCGCGGACTGTGGGATGAACAGGAGCAACGGGTGGTGCGTATCTATGGTGGGGTCAAAGATATTACCGAATGGAAGCAGGCAATGGAAGCAGTTCGGGAGAGCGAGCAAAAATTTCACTGCTTCTTTGAACAATCCAACGATAGCCTGGTGTTGATGAACGACTACGGCTATATCATTGAGTGCAACCATCGCACCGAGCAGTTGCTGGGACAACAGCAATTCGATGTTGCCGGGTTGCCCCTATGGGACGTCCTCTTCCAGGCTTCGCCTGCATCGCAGCGCACCGAAGAGTATGCGCAACAGGTCAAGAACAATATCAAAACCATCCTGGATGGTGAACAGGCACCGGCTAATATGTGCATCTTACAAGAAGTACGGCATGCCGATGGCACCCACCGCTTTCTCGATGTGCTGGCGTTTCCCATTCAGGCAGACAAGGGCAAACTGGCCGGGGCGATTATCCGCGATATTACCGAGCAGAAACGATCGGAAGAAAGCCTGCGTGAGAGCGAAGAGCGGTTCCGCACGATTGCCAATTTTACCTACGATTGGGAATACTGGCAGGCTCCTGACGGCACGTACCTCTATGTCTCGCCCGCCTGCGAACGTATCACCGGCTATCCACCTGAAGCATTCTTTGCGGACAAAGACCTTTTTACCCGCATTGTTCACCCGCTGGACCGCGAAAAAATGACCAATCATATTCAGCATGAGCTGGCAGAAAGCAAAGCCGAAAAGCAAGAATTTCGTATTATCACCAATGATGGGGAAGAACGCTGGATCGGGCATGTCTGTCTGCCGGTGTATAGTAAGACCGGGGAGTGGCTGGGGCGGCGGGGCAGCAACCGCGACATCACCGACCAGAAATGGACGGAAGAAGCTTACCGCATCCTGGTAGACCACTCGTTGCAGGGGCTGGCTATTTTGCAAGAAAACCGCGTGATGTTCGCCAACTCCATGATGGCAACCATCACCGGCTACAGTGTGCAAGAACTGCGGGACTCCTCGCCAGAAGATATCTATACCCGTATCCATCCAGATGACCGCGAACGGGTGATGTCTTATCTGCATGAGCGGATGGAGAGCCACGGCTCACCAACGCGCTATGAACTACGCACAGTGCGCAAAGATGGCGATATCCGCTGGGTGGAAGTCTATGCCGTGTTGACCTACTACCAGGGCAAGCCAGCCAGCCAGGTGGCCTATGTAGATATTTCCGAGCGCAAGCAGGCCGAGCATGCACTGGAAAACTCGCGGGCATTGCTGCAAGCTATTCTGGATTCAACCACGGTGGGGATTGCGGTGATTCGGAAAAATCATGGCATCGTCAATGCCAACCAGCGGTTCCAGCAGATATGGAATCTGCCAGACAACTGGTGGCATCTCCCCTCCTGGAAAGAACGTTCGGCGGTGATGGTGGAGAACATCAAAAACCCCTGGGAGTTTGTGCAACAGGCGCAGGACATTTCCATCAGTGCGCAGGAAACCCGCGATACGATTGCGTTTACTGATGGTCGCTACATCGAACGATATGGGTCACCCTATCGGGTAGATAATCAGATTGTCGGGCAGGTGTGGAGTTTTCTGGATGTGACCGATCAGGTGCGAGCAGAGCAGGCATTGCGCGAGAGCGAGGCCCGCTACCGTTCGCTGGCGCACAATTTCCCCAATGGTCTGGTGCTGCTGTTTGACCGTAACATGCGCTTTCTGGTGGCGGGTGGGGAGAAACTTGAGGCCATCGGGTTGACGTCGGACATGCTCGAAGGGAAGACGATCCAGGAGGTTGTTCCGATAGATATTGCCAACATTGGTGAACCGCTCTACCACACCATCCTGGATGGTACCGCCCCCGCTGAAATTGAGCAGAACTACAATGGACGGGTCTATCATACTCAACCGGTCTCGCTACGCAATGAGCAGGACGAGATTGTCGCGGGCATGATTATTTCGCAGGATATTACCGAACGCAAGCAACTGGAAAGTATATTGGAAGAACGAGTGAACGAACGCACACGGCAACTTTTTACCGTAGTTGAAGAGCTGCATCAAGAAGTCGGTCACCGCGAACATATCAACCGCGAATTGCAGCGCAGCCGCGATCTGTTGCGCATTATCTTTGACAGTATCGGCGATGGGCTGGTCTTGCTCAACGCCGATGAACGGGTGCTGGCGGCAAACCGACCGATGGCAAACCTGGTCGGGTATGCGACTTCTGATGAGTTGCTGAATATGTCCTGGAAAGATCTGTGTCTGGAATGTGGAGAAGATGAGCTGGCGGAAGAGGAAGCGGAGCGGGGTTTTCCGGGCATGTGGGTGCTGGATGTGCTGCACGATGAACAATCCCACCGTCGCCGGGAAGAGTTTGTCCGGGCGGATGGGACATTCCATGTGCTGGATATGCAGACATTGCCGATTGCGTATGCCAGTACGAGCATAGACCAGATGATATTGCACATTGTAGACGTCACCGAGCGGGTGCAACTGGAGCAGTTGCAACTTGAGAATGAACGGTTGACGACTATCCGCAAGATATCACAGATTGTTGCGCATGAGGTGAACACGCCTTTGCAGACTATTCTCAATGCGCTGGAAGGGTTGGAACTGGCAAATGAGAGCTATCGAAAGCGGTTTCTTTCGCTGGCGCAGCAAGAAATCGAGCGGGTAGGGGCGATCCTGCATCGCTTGAAAGACCCGCTGCAATCTTCCACGGAACCCACGAAGGATGTGGATATGCGTGATCTGCTTGAGCGGGTGCTTACGCTGACCGAGGCAACGCTCAAGAAACATTATGTTGTGTTAGAACAGGATATTCCTGCCAGTATCCCCCTGCTGCAAGCCAATCCGGACCAGTTGACGCAGGTGCTCTTGAACCTGTTTCTCAATGCGATTGATGCGATGCCAGAGGGGGGGGTGCTGGGGGTGAACATCCAGGTGCGCGGCCATCAAAGCAAAGTGCAGGTCAATACCAAGAGCGCGTATGAACTCGTGCAAAAGGAAGCAGCAGTGGATGTGCGCAATCCGTTGCCTATCTTTGCTGCTGAAGCGGCACTGATTATTGAGGTGAGCGATACCGGGATAGGCATAGACCCGGCAATCCAGGAACAGATTTTTGAGTCGTTCTTCACGACCAAGGAAATGGGCACGGGCCTGGGGCTGGCCGTCAGCCAGAAGATTATCAATGAGCATGGTGGTTCTATCAACGTGCGGAGTGTGCCGGGTGAAGGCAGCGTGTTTGTGGTGATGTTACCTTTGCCAGACAATGTTTCTTCAACAAATCTTTAAAAATGGTTGCTCTCTCCCACAATATTTCTTCAATGAATTCCCATCTTCCATTTTGCCCAGATTACAAGTAAGATGAAGAGGTAAGTGAAAGGAGCGACAACGATGATTGCAACACAGAGACAGCAAGAAATACACGAGGGGCCATTTGCCCGTGCTTATATACCAGCACTCACCACCACCGACACCTATCAAAATCTATTGACCACCATTCTGGACGTTTTACCCCAATTTGTTGCCCTTACCGATAGTCAGGGGAAATTGCTTTATCTCAACCCTGCTGCGCGGAAAATGGTGGGCATCCGAGAAGAAGAGGATATTTCGTGCCGTGCGGCCTATCTGCTTTTGCCGGAGTCTGCGCGTATTCGTATCGCAAACGAAGGCATGCCACAGGCTTTGCGCAAAGGAAAATGGAGCGGCGAAGTACGCATCACGGGGAATAACAACGAGGAAATACCTGCATGGATGACGCTCATGGTTCACAAAAATTTCAGCGGCGCCGTCGAATGCTTTTCGCTCATCGCGCAGGATATACGTCAGCAAAAACAGGCAGACGAAGAAAAACACCGTATGAAGGAGGAGATGAAATGGTTGGGGTTCATACCACTGTGACCAGGTTGCCCGTTCAAGGGAGAAATAGGAAACCAAAATCTGACAACATGAAGTTCCACAAGCCGGGCCGCGTTTTGATTATTGTATCGGACCAGCATCTTGCAAACCGTTTTCGGGAGACATTGGGGCACGCCGGGCTTAAAGTTGCTATAGCACCAGATGGTGCCAGTGGATTGAACATTGCGCAACAGCAGAAGCCAGACGCCATTATTCTCGATGCTGATTTACTGCAAGGGAAAGAAGCTGAAGCGCACAATTACTGGCTTTTTAAAGAGAACTCTGTCACCAATCACATACCGATTGTCATACTGACTGCGTCTGCGCGTGAGCGAGCGGTTGGTGAATCGGCAGAGCGGGCACTGGGCGATTATGCCCTGACCAAGAATATGTATGTTCCTTTCACGTTATTTGAGAAGCTACGGTATATGGAGCTTGTCTGAAGAGCTTGTCTGCAGAACTTGTCTGCAGAGCTAGAGCAAGTTAAAAAAGCAGTCCCATACTTCTCCTTCCTGACCTGATTCAACACAACACTGGCAACCCAGGGGGGAGCAAGATGGGGAATGGAAGAGGAACGTGAAAGTTTCAACAGCGTATCAACCAGGTGGAACAATTGTCGTGCGCCTTGACGGTCGCCTGGATCAAATCACGGCACCTGCGGTGAAGCAGCGTTTGTCACTCTTGATCCATATGGGGCACCCACGCATGATTGTTGATCTGAGCAAAGTGACGGCACTGGACCGTGATGGGATACGTATTTTGCACGACGAGTGGCAGGAAGCACAAAAGGTAGGAGGCGATCTTTGCTTGCTGCTGCTCGGTGAGCAAGTGCAACGTGTCCAGGATGCAACGTATGATCAGACGTCGCCGGATATGTATTCAAACATGGGCGAAGCCATGCATCACCTCAAGAATCATACGGTGCCATACAGCTATTCACTGTGAGGGAGAGCAACTCAATGGGGGGGGGGGCACCTGTTTTGTGTGCTGCTTGCGCACAGCAAAAAACGCACGCTGCCGCTTACCACGGCTTTGGAGTGGGCTGGCACGCACCGTTGTGCGTTTCCTCCCCGTTTGCAAGCGGAGCTTGCAGTGAGGTGAAACCCATTGAGGGTGACACCCATAGAGGGGGAGCAAAGGGGAGAAGGGCTGTAAAAGGTGTTTTTCTTCTTTGCGGGATGGGAGCGAGCAAGTGCGAGCCGTGGCAGGTGACTGTAAAGCCGCGGCTCGTCTTATTTTTTTGATGAGGGACAACGTGTATGCGGCGAAGCCGCATACACCACAAAC
>CAYFVX010000347.1:0-5326 GCA_964346425.1 uncultured Chloroflexaceae bacterium
GCGTCTGCAAGCCAGATTTTTTGTCGGAGAGAAACGTCACATGAATCGTGGCGACCGCGGCTCCAGGCCGCTGCGACGGTATCCCGCGACCGCTTTGCAAAGCGGTTGATGAAAAAGTCTCCACATGTCCCACGGGATGCGCATTGAGATGCAAAAACCCACAAATATACCATTGGTAAGGGATAAACAGGATGCGCGATTGAGCAGAATACCTGCCCTGATTCTGCCCTCCATCCGCGGCATTCTCAATGGCAACAGGATACCAGAATTACGCATCCCAATCGGTAGAAAATCGTTTTCGGATAGCTCGTTGCGCATCCCGTGGGCATGTGAGGGGGCACCTGCCTCAATGGGTGTCACCTGTGGGAGTGTGCGGGAACCAGGTTCCCGCACACTCCCCACTCTAAAGCTGTGGCACGCGGTTGCGTGCGTTCTTTACCGTGCGCAAGCAGCACACAATACAGGTGAAACCTGTTGAGGGGGGGAACCTGTGGGGATGTGAGGGAACCAGCTTCTCTCATACCATGTTCGGGTGAATAGTTGAGAAAACTGCTATGATAAAGCGCATTGCAGTCGCTCATCACTCATCACTCATCACTCGTCACTGGTATCACACCCCACAGGTGCCTTTCAAAGAGGGACCGTAGACACAGGTCCCTCCTACTCGGCTCCAATCGGGTGAGTGACGAAACCGCCAGTAAGGAAACAGACGCTTATTTGCGCGAAAATGAAGGCAGCCTTGCATCTTTGCTATCTTCCTCTGTTCCTATGCACAGATTGCATTCTTGTGTATAATATATGAAAAGCTCCATACAATTTTGTATGGTTCAGGGTATTGCTTTTGAAAGAGAGCAGACTACAGAAAATCATAAACATCGCATGGCAGCCCTGATTTCAGGGGACTACTTCAGGAGGTTTCGTCCATGAAACAGACACAAAAAAACCAGTTCTTTCTGCGCAAAGGGGTATTCTTTCTTGTTTTTATTCTTACGATAAGTATAATTCCTCCCGCTCAAGCGCAAGGAGATGCACGGTTTTTTCCAGAAACAGGCCATTATTTACGCGGATCTTTTCGTACCTTTTGGGAAACAAATGGAGGTATCTATCTTTTTGGTTATCCCATTACAGAAGAATATGTTTCACCGAGTACCGGCAACTTGACGCAATATTTTGAGCGTGCGCGTTTTGAAATGCGTGTTTTGAATGGACAACCCTATATTGAGCTGGGGAAACTTGGATTGGAAATAACGGCTGGTCGCTCATTTCCGAAAGCGCAACCTATTCAGAATACCGCTCAAAGACGCTATATCCCGCAAACACAATACATCATCCAGTATGGATTTAAACAAATCTGGGAAACGCATGGGGCGGAACGTATCTTTGGATTGCCCATGAGCAATGAGCTTGAAGAAGTGATGCCAGATGGACGTATGCGTACTGTGCAATACTTTGAACGAGCACGCTTTGAATACTGGCCCGAATATGCCGAAGGACAGCGCGTGGTCCTCAGTGCGCTGGGGCGTATGCTGGCTCCGCCAGAACGAACAACGCCGGTCAATCAACCAGTACCAGCATCGCAACCACAACCACAACAGCCTGCGGCAGAACCCCAGCAACCGGTGATACCAGACAACGTCAATGCATCCGTCTCGCCGCGCAGTGGTGAGCGGGGGACCAACTTTGTCTTCAACGCTGAGGGTTTTGAGCCTAATGAACACGTGAGTGTCTGGTTGACGCCTCCTGGTGGGGGGGATGCTATTGGCCTGGATGAAACGCAGGCTAAGGATAACGGCGAAGTAAACGATGTGAAAATCATTGAGAGTGGTGACCTGCAACCGAATGGTGTCTGGGTGGTGACGGCGCAGGGTGTAGATAGCGGTCACCAGGCGTTTGGCTACTTCTTGATTGGGGAGACATCCTCTGGGCAACCGACGACGAACTTCGACTACAATAATGATGGAAGAGTTACATGTGCAGACTTTTCGACCTGTGAACAGGCGCAGGCAGCATTGAATGCAGGGTATAGCAGTATAGATGGTGATAATGATGGTATACCTTGTGAGAACATTTGCAACTGGCAACAAATGCCATCCACAGGCGGGGGGGGGGGGGGGCAACCGCTTTCCAATATCCCAGACCCCATCAACGAGTGTGCCAATAACGCACCGGCCCCGGTCGAAGGGGTACCGCAAGCCTGGATGCAAAAACGCTCGGTCGAAGCCAATGAAGATGAAGAGAACCGCCTCTGTGTCCGTTTCATCTTGAATGGGCAGGTGCTCAAAGGCATAGAAGTTCGTGGCGCGGTACGTTTTGCAGAAGACCCGGTCTGGATTGGGCCAGAAGATACGCGCGAAGAGGATGGGGTTGCCTCTATCCAATTTGGCATTGATAACAAAGATGCAGATGATTCGGTTCGGGTTGATGCGGAAGTTATCTATAACGGACAATCCTTCTACGCATCAACAGACTTCAAGATTCAAGACTAAAAGAGCCTGCTGTTCTCAGGCTCTACAGCTATTTGCGTTGGAGCAAGGCTCCAGGACTATTTTTTGGGTGGTTTTTCTGCAGGAGATACGCTGCAGTAAAATCACCCAAACAGCCTGTTTTTTTGGGGAAATCCGCCCATTTTCTCTGCTGACTCTGTTGGAAAACTCCGGGCAGAGGGCCTCACGCAAAGGTGCAAAGATGCAAAGGTCCGGGCATGAGATGGTTATTTACCAGAAGAGTCCCTGCCAGGGCAGGTTAGTATATTGAACAGAAGTAAAGGATATGCTATGACAGCAAGACACACACCACGTATGCTCCTTATCTGGCTGGGAATTGTTGCATTGGTGTCTTTGCCCGTTTTCGTAGGGCTTGCCAATCCTTCATTTGCTGCCGACAATGCCCGCTACTTTCCAGAAACTGGTCACTATCTTCAAGCCCCCTTTCGCACATTCTGGGAAAACAATGGGGGAGTCAACGTCTTCGGCTACCCTATCAGTGAAGAGTATGTCTCTTCTTCCAATGGTCGGGTGGTGCAATGGTTTGAACGGTCTCGCCTGGAGCTTGTCACCCAGAATGGGCTTTCCTGGATTGAACCGGCCAAATTGGGAAGTGAAATAACGCAGGGGCGCACATTTCCAACCGTTCCCCCTATTCCCAACACGACCGATTTGCGCTATTTCCCGGAAACACAGCATGTCATTCAAAAAGGCTTCAAAGACATCTGGGAGACCTATGGGGGAGAGCCAATTTTTGGTCTTCCTTTGAGCGAAGAGATGCTCGAAATCTTTCCGGATGGAACATTCCGCACGGTGCAATACTTTGAACGGTCTCGCTTTGAATACTGGCCCGAAATGCCTGCGGGCGAGCGTGTCTTATTCACTTCGCTTGGCAGGATTCTTGCGCCCCCTGAACTGGTACAACCCCTATCGCCTGACACGCCACCCGGTACCCTTCCGCCTGGCTATCAATCTGCAAATCCACAACCTCTGGCATCGGTCAATACTCCAACCAGCGTGCCAACCAGCGTGCCAGCACTGACGCCAACCAGCAGTATGTTGTCCGTTACCCCAACGCTCGCACCAACCAGCAGCAGCCTGCCTGTGACGCAGACCGCCACGGTCCCAGCGCAGCAGGCACCCACAGCGCCGTCTACGCAGTCTGCTTCTGTGGTTGTTGAGCAAGCATTGCCGTCCAATGTCAACGCCCTGGTCTCGCCGGAAGTCGGTGTTCCAGGCCAGCGGTTTGCCTTTCAAGCCTACGGCTTTGAACCTGGCGAACGGGTTGGTCTCTGGTTGACCGCTCCCGACCAGCGGGTTATTGACCAGGAGGTGGTTGTTCGGGCAAATGAAGAAGGGTCGCTTGCCCATGAAAATATCTCTATCAAAAGCGAGGCAGACTTTGCCAATGGTATCTGGTCTATCAATGCCAGGGGGATGAAGAGCGAACGTGAAGCGATTGGCTATTTTCGTATTGACCGGAGCCTGGCGATCCCCCCTGGCGATCCGGCCAATCTTGGGGTCATTATTCACGACCAGATCGTTATCTCTGAGGAATCGTTTGTCATGCCGCTGGCAGCACCGCAAAATGCCACATTCACGTTGATTGCTTCGGGGTATACGCCGGATGAAGAGGTTGGCAGTTGGGTCACGTCGTTATCAGGCGAGAGCTTTCCCCTTGATGATCCTGCGGTGCAGATTGACAGTACGGGGATGGTGCAGGTAACCTTTTCCAGTGAATCCCTTCCGCCAGGAACATACGTTGTGGTAGCGCAGGGTGAAGAGAGCGGCGTGGTGCAATCTGCTCCATTTCTTGTTTCCAGTATGTTTCTGGCCGGCCCAGGTACCAACCGCCCCTACAATGTGAATGGCAAGGTTTCGCCAGCCGAAGGTGGTCTGGGCACGGTGTTTACTATCCATGGACAGAACTTGCAACCCAATGAATCTGTAGAATTCTGGATAACCGAACCGGCTGGCAGTTATACGCTGTCGCCGCTTCCTTTAACTGCAGATACGCAGGGGCGACTTGGATATGATATGCCGATAGATATGGTGGGGCAACAGGAGCTTTCGGCTGGTGTTTACGGTTTCCACTTTCGGGGCAAGTCCAGTCAACAGCGGGTGGATGTCTACTTTACCTATACCGGAAAGCCGTGAAAGGGTGCAAAGGAAGATTATATAGAAAGGTGGCAAGAGGGAATGCAGACGATTCGAGGACGTTTTGATGGAAGTTCGATTGAATTGCTTGAAGATGCTCCGATAGCTGATGAGACTTATGTTCTGGTGACATTTCTTGACAGCAATCTCGGTATGGCGGCTGCTCGTGGACAGCGCCTCAAATCTGCCCGTGATTCGTTGCGTCCACCGCACATCTATAGCGAAGAACTGCGCAAACAAATGGCGAGCCAGTATCGGCGGTATACCATTGGCTCTATCATGACGCGGCGGGTAATTTCCGTATTACCCTCAACCAAAGTATCCAGCGCATTGCATATTATGCGCTTGCAGGGTATCACCAGTGTGCTGGTTGAGCCGGGTGGGAGTGGTGAGTGGGGCATTATGACGATGCGTGATTTGCTCAAACGGGTGGTTATGACTGACCGTTCGCTTGAGGAAGTGGAGGTAAGCGAAGTTGCTTCCAGACCATTGATAACGGTCTCGCCCGACATGAGCCTGCTGGAATGTAGCAAAATACTGGTGCAAAATGGCATTCGAGACCATTGATAACGGTCTCGCCCGACATGAGCCTGCTGGAATGTAGCAAAATACTGGTGCAAAATGGCATTCGAGACCATTGATAACGGTCTCGCCCGACATGAGCCTGCTGGAATGTAGCAAAATAC
>CAYFVX010000348.1:0-5322 GCA_964346425.1 uncultured Chloroflexaceae bacterium
GATATGGCTGCATTTCGAGCCGTGCTGAATGACTGAAGGTGGTGCAAGGAGCATTATACGAGTGACGAGTGACGAGTGATGAGCGATGAGCGACTGCAATGCGCTCTATCACACCAGTTTTCTCAACTATTCACCCGAATATGGACCGCCAGATGCATCTTCAAATACGGGAACTGGGGTTTCTCCGTTTTTCGACTTTGTCGAAAAATGGAGAAACCCCACCAGAGCGTATCCTGCAATAGTTCGTCACTTTCCACAAGAGTTGGTTACTCATAAAACAGACCTGCTACTTTTATCTTGTATTTCCCATTGCAGTGGTATATTCGTGTTTTTCGTGTTATTCGTGGTTACTACCTGATTATCCGAATCAGGGATAATCAACAAACGCAGGAACGCAAAAGCGCAGGAACGCATCATCGCACAAACGCAGCAACGCATTCACAGGACACACAAACCAGACCATTTAATGATGTCAATTAAAACCAGACACACATTGCACCCGCACCAGCCGCAACCAACGATAGAAGCAACCAACAATCCACACCCACCTGCTGCGCCCCCACCCTCCCGCCGCGCACCACTCCTGCTCCCCATGCTACTGCTCGCCGTGGTCGCCCTGCTACCGCGGGTGCTCGACCTGGGCATCTTCGTCACCCACGATGAGGTTGAATTCTGGATAGACCGCTCGGAAACATTCCTGCTTGCACTCCAATCCGGTGATTATGCCGCCACCGCCATCTCCACCCATCCGGGCGTCACCACCATGTGGCTTGGCACCATCGGCATCTTCCTGCGCCGTCTCATCCGCGCCTGGGATATCGTGCAGGAAGTCCCCTTTCCGCTGCTGCTGGGACTGATGCAACTGCCGGTCGCGCTGACGCACGTGTCGGGTATCCTGATTGGCTACGGCTTGCTGCGTCGCCTGTTTACGCCGGCGGTTGCGCTGCTGGCCGCACTGTTCTGGGCAGCCGACCCATTCGTGATTGGCTACAGCCGCCTGCTGCACGTAGACGCGCTCACCAGCACCTTCGCCACCGTGAGCCTGCTCGCCGCCTGCGTCTTCTGGAACCATACACCACGCTACCGCTGGTTGCTCCTTTCGGCGTGTGCCGGCGGGCTGGCAATCCTGAGTAAATCCCCCGCCCTGCTGCTGCTCCCCACTGTCGGGTTGCTGGCAATTGCGGCCGCCTGGCAGGATGAATCCCCCCATGCGACCGGCAATCAGGGGATGTTGCACCGCGCAAGACGGAGCCTGCTCAGCAGCACAAAGTGGCTTCTCATCTGGGGAGCCGGCTGCGCCCTGACCATAACACTGGTCTGGCCCGCGGTCTGGGCCGACCCGCTCCGCGTGGTTGAACTCTTCCGCGTGGGCATAGAGGTGGAAGGTGCCAACCCACATATGACCGGCAATTTTTTTCTGGGGCAAGAAAACCCCGCCCCCGGCCCGCTCTTCTACCCCGTCGCCCTGCCCCTGCGCATGACACCCTGGACGCTGATAGGGTTATTCCTGCTGCCGCTTGCGTGGAGACAAATCTGCCTCACCCCCCCCCGTTCGCAATCCACGCGCAACCTCGCAGTGCTGGCTGGCTGGATTTTGCTCTTCACCCTGGCTATGAGCATCTTTCCCAAAAAATTCAACCGCTACCTCGTACCGGTCTTTCCGTCCCTGGACATTCTGGCTGCCCTCGGATGGGTTGGCTTGCTGCGCATCCTGCAACACACAACAGGCCAGCGGCTGGCACATTCTTTGCAAAATCATGCAGGAACCCTTGTGTTCATCCCGGTGGCATTAGTGGCACTGACCCATGCAATGTGGTATCATCCATATAGTATCGTCTATTTCAACCAGTTCCTCGGCGGTCCTCAGAAGGGAGCCGAAACTTTCTCGGTGGGCTGGGGAGAGGGCTACGACCAGGTGGCCGCCTGGCTCAATCAGCAAGCAGATATTACCGGTGTCGTGACAGCAGCAATCATGGTCAAAACACTCAATCCCTACCTGCGCCACGGTGCGCAAGCAACGACCCCTGACGGCGCGGAACTCCCAGACAAAACCGGCTATGTGGTTGTTTCTATCTACCAGGCTCAGGGAACGGTCTTCCCACCCTTTGATCAATTTTATAGTCATGTTGAGCCGCTACACACCGTCACGTTGCACAATGTGGACTATTTCTGGATATACCAGGCCCCTCCAGAAGTAGCAGAGGGGCGGGTAGCCGAGTTCGGTTCGAGCATCCGCCTCCGTGGATTTGAGATGCAGAACAAACCACAGGCCGGCACGCCCCTGCGCTTCAAGCTCTTCTGGCATATCCTGCAACCACCACCCGAAGAATACTGGCTCTTTGCCCACATCATCGGGCCTGATGGTCAACGCGTCGGGCAGATAGACAAGCCATATCCTACCAGCGCAGGACACGCCCGACCATACATTACAACTGAATTACCAATAATGCTGCCCGCAGAGGCCCCGGCCGGCCTCTATCAAGTCACACTGGGATTGTACAATCCCCGTTCAGGAGCACGTATCCCGCTTACCGGCACCAACACCGCCCCACCCGCTCTGGATGGTCCAAATGCCCTGTTACTCACTGAAGTGGTTCTTGACCAGTCCTGAACACTAATGGTATCATGATCTTTCCCACTTCAAGGGCATCGTGCGGCTATTGCACAGGCACAATCTCGCCAGCAGAAGAAAGTGGGAGGAAGGGAGAATGCTATGTTTGAAAGTAAAGACATGGTGAGCCTGTCACTGGAATATCTGGATAACACTGCTTCCTCCATCCGGGAACACGTGCATGCGTCATTTCGGCAGTATATGACTGCCTATGCATGCCTTGATCCCGACGAGCAACAGATGCACATATCACACCTGTTTGCCAGCCTGTATCAATCCATTGAACAGCACGATGCAACGTACCTGTTCAATGCCATACGCGATCTCTATGACCAGCTTGACTTGACCATGTCGTCCCTCTGCTGTCCGGTCAGTATCCTGCTGCAACTCAGCCTCTTTGCCACCTTCAAGAACACTCTGCATGATACTTCGTATGCCTCACTGGATGCATGGCAAACGATTGAAACCATCCTCACCAAAACAGGTGAACTGGAAACTGCATACAGCAGCAACAACGTTCAAGCTCCTGCCGCGAAACAAGCAAAAATACCAGATGAACGCGCGGAACTGGTGTCACAGCTTGCCGAGTGCCAGCAAAAACTACACACCTACAAAGCATTGGAACAAAACCTGCGGACAAGCACCCGCATGTATCAAGGATTGTTTGAGAAAAATCCAGCCATCAAGCTCTTGATAGACCCACAGAATGGACGTATTGTAGATGCCAACCCGGCTGCGTGCGATTTTTATGGCTATCCATTAGAAACTCTGCTGTCCAAAACTATTATGGACATCAACATCATTAATCCCGAAGAAATAAAGCAGGCAATGCAGCAAGCAGCCAGCGAAGAACAACGTTACTTTCAATTTCGTCATCGGCTCAGTTCCGGCGAAATTCGCGAAGTTGAAATCTATACTGGCCCCTTCCAGATAGACCAGCAGACACTTCTGTTTTCAATAGTTCACGATATCACCGAACGCAAACGAATGGAGGAAGAATTGCGCGAAAGTGAGGCTCGCTATCGCGCCATCGTGGAGGACCAGACCGACCTCATCTGTCGCTTCCGCCCGGATGGGAGCATCACTTTTGTCAACGACGCCTATTGCCGCTACTTTGGCAAAACCCGTGAAGAACTGGTCAACCCGGCCCTCCCGCAGCTTATCCCCTGGGAAGTGGATAACCAGCACTATCTGACCATTTTCAATGAAAAAAACCCGGTGGCAACCTCTGAGCATCGGGTCGTTGCATCGGATGGCGAAGTACGCTGGCAACAGTGGACCGACCGGGTTATTTTTGACGAACAGGGACAAATTGTCGAGTTTCAATCCGTCGGGCGTGATATCACCGACCAGAAACATGCCGAGCGAGCATTGCAAATGCAGCGCGACCTGGCATTCACGCTCAGCTTTACCAGTGACCTGATCGAAGTATTGAGCCGCGTACTGGACGTTATCTTGCAGATAGAAGGCATTGATTGTGGCGGGGTATACGTGGTTAATCCCCACACCGGTGATCTCAACCTGGTGATTTACAACGGTCTGACTGAAGAGTTTGTCGCCCAGGTTTCGTTTTATGCAGCAAACTCCACGCAGGCCCGTATTGCCCAGCAGCAAAAACCGGTCTATGGACGGTATGAAGATGTCTTTCCAGAGCAATCAGCAAACAAGATAGAGGAACTCCATGCGCTGGCTATTATTCCTCTTACCTATGAAGACCAGGTGGTGGCTGTCTTGCATGTTGCTTCGCATGGATACGATATCATCCCGTCCCAATCGCGTAACATGCTGGAGGTTATCGGTGCCCAGATCGGTGGCGTCATTGCCCGGGTCAAAGCTGAAACAGCCCTACGCGAAAGTCAGAACAACTTCCAACGACTCTTTGATACGCTGGATGATTGTCTGTTCATTTTTGACGCGAATGGACACATCCTGCACTTCAACCCGGTCGTTGAGCATCGGCTCGAATATAATGCCGAAGAGTTGCGTGGCATGCGTTTTACCGATATCCACCCGCCGGAGCAGCAGCACGAAATCGAGCATGTGCTGGCACACATTGAGCCAGGTGAAACCGCCGTCTTCACCATCCCATTGAAAACACGCAATGAGCAACGTATCTCGGTTGAGACGCGTGTGACGCAGGGCAGTTGGAATAACCGCGAAGTGTTGTTTGGCATCTCACGCGATATTACCGAACTCAAACGTGCCGAAGAATCATTACGCCACGCCAACGAACAGTTGAAGTTTTCGGTCAACTGGCTGGAACAGCGCAACCGAGAGATAACGCTGATGAATGAGATGGGCGACCATCTGCAAAGCTGTATCTCGATGAAGGACGCGTATACCGTCATCGCGCAATATGCGTTACAACTCTTTTTTGGCAATCCGGGTGCGCTCTATATGCTTGGCGAATCGCATAACCTGGTTGAAATGGTTACCAGTTGGGGCGAACCACCTGTCGAAGAACATGTTTTTTCGGCCGATGATTGCTGGTGCCTGCGACGCGGCCGGACCCATCTGGTTGAAGACACGGAAAACGCCTTGCACTGCCACCACATGCAAAACACTGCATCGCTGGCGTACATCTGTGTTCCGCTGATTGCGCAGGGTGAGACGATAGGGATGCTGCACCTGCGCAATCAGCAAGCGTTGAGTGAACAGTCATCCGCCCGCTGGGTGCAACTGACCACCACCGTCGCAGAACATATTACACT
>CAYFVX010000349.1:0-5314 GCA_964346425.1 uncultured Chloroflexaceae bacterium
ATCCAGTGACGACATAGCGAGCCATTGAAATACCCTCCTTTCTTTATGCCTGTGTCTGGCGGTTTTTGACGGGGGATTGGATGACGCGGCGGGTATCTACCAGGAGTTTTGCCTGCTGTGCGACGCTTGCCCAGTCGTATTCTGAATGGTCGGTGACTATTACCACACAGTCTGCGTGCTGGAGGGCAGTGTTGAGGTCTGTGACGCTTTCCATGGTCAGTTCATCGTAGCAGAAGTGGGGGACATGCGGGTCGTGATAGGAAACAATTGCGCCCTTTTCTTTAATCAGATGGATAATATCAAGGGCGGGGGATTCCCGCATGTCTGCGACGTCTTTTTTGTAGGCGACGCCCAGCACCAGCACATTGCTGTTTTTGACGGCTTTGCCGGCTTCGTTGAGGGTGTCCTGGACTTCTTGCGCCCAGTAGCGGGGCATGGAGGTGTTGATGTCGCTGGCGAGTTCGATAAAGCGGGCGGTGTAGTTGAGCATTCTGAGCTTCCAGGAGAGGTAGAGGGGGTCAATGGGGATGCAGTGCCCACCGAGGCCGGGGCCGGGGGTAAATTTCATAAAGCCGAAGGGTTTGGTGGCGGCAGCGTCTATGACTTCCCATGCGTCGAGGCCGAGTTTGTTGCACATGAGCAGTACTTCGTTGACCAGGCCGATGTTGACAGCGCGGAAGGTGTTTTCGAGAAGTTTGACCATCTCGGCAGCTTCGGTTGAGGAGACTGGCACGATGGTTTCCATTGCGGTTTCGTAGAGTTTTACGCCGGCATGGAGGCAGGTGGGAGTGAAGCCGCCCATGACTTTTGGCGTATTGCGAGTTGTCCAATCCTTGCGGCCCGGGTCCACCCGTTCCGGCGAGAAGCAGAGGAAGAAGTGGTCGCCGACGTGCAGGTCGGGATTGTCTTCGCAGAGTTTGGGTAAAATAACTTCGTTGGTGGTGCCTGGGTAGGTGGTGCTTTCCAATACAACCAGCATTCCCGGATGGAGATAATGACCAATGGATTCGGCGGCACTGACGATGTAGGAGACGTCCGGGTCGCCGGTTTTGTTAAGCGGTGTAGGGACACAGATGCTCACGACATCGCACTGTTCGAGGGCTGCGAAGTCGGTGGTGGCGGAGAAGCGTTCATGGCTGACCAGACGGGCAACGGTTTCGGCGGGGATATCTTCGACGTAGGAGTCGCCGCGGTTCAAGGCATCAACTTTATCCTGATTAACGTCTATGCCGGTGACGCGGTAGCCGGCTTCGGCAAAGACGACGGCAAGTGGTAGTCCGACGTAGCCCATGCCGATGATGGCAATATGGGTCTGCCGTTTTTCGATAGTTGCGAGTAATTGCGCGAGGTGCGTGGATGTTGGTTCATTCATAAAACTCTTCTCCATGACAATGGAAACTTCTCAATTATAACAAGGATATTGTACCATAAGATTGGATATGGGGAATTTGTTCAGAATTGGGAGAAGGGTCTCATGCAAAGGCGCAAAGAACGCAAAAGTGTGGGTAGAATGGTCGCACTTCCAGGTAGGAGGTTGCCGCCGGCAACCTCCTACGCTCCTACCAAAACCATGTTTACCAACGGAGTCATCGAGGGTTTAAGGGTTTTCATACCAGGTTCGGGTGAAAGGTTAAGAAAACTGGTACGATAAAGTGCATTGCAGTCGCTCATCACTCATCGCTCATTACTCATCACTCATCACTGGTATCAGATGGTTTTGTCGGCAGAGAGTGCCAGTTCACGAGCGCAGAGGCGCAGGGTTGCGAGACGTCCGTTGAGAAGCTCGTGTTGGGCATCAGCGTCCTGGGAGAGGAGTTGCTGCGTTACGTGTTCGGCGACCTGCTTTTCGATTTTTTGCACTTCTTCGACCAGGCGGTCTACCTGGGAAGGTTGCCCGTAGATGCGAGTAATGACCATGACGCGATAGGCGGTATCCATGATTTCGCGCAGTTCGGTGAGGAAGGTGCGGAGCCATATGGTTACGTCACTCTGCGGGGGAAGTTGTTTGTACATTTCGACCAGGCGGTTCTGGGTTGCTGCGAGCGCTACGAGTGAACCGCTGGCGGTTACTTCGTGCGCGGGATAGATGTCTGGTGGGTAGCCTATGACAAAGCCGAGTTGCCGGGTGGTGGCGCGTGTGCCCAGACGCAGCAGGGCGATGACAATGCCAACTGCTACGATGATGACGATTGCCAGTTGGAGGAGTTTTTCTATGGTATGCAGTTCCATTGTTGTTGCTCCATTGTTTCTACATTCGAGTAATCACCTGTATTGACTGGTAGGATAGAGCGCATTGCTGTCACTCATCACTCATCATTCATCACTCATCGCTGGTATTATCCCAGGAAGAGGCGTAATACGGCATGGTAGAAGTTTCCTTCGAGTGTGCGGAAGAGTTGGAATGGTTCGCCTGGTGAGCCGAAGAAGGGGCGCAGAGTCCAGGCCAGTTGGGTGCCGACAAAGCCATACAGCATGAGCCAGAGGTAGAGCAATCGGGTAAATTGAGATGGGGATTTTTTCGTTGTCGCCCACTTTTGCTGTTTTGCTTGCTGTTCTGCTTGCTGTTTTGCTTGCTGTTTTGCTTGCTGTTCTGCTTGCTGTTCTGCTTGCGGCTGGTCCGTGGCTGGCACTGGTGCGGCTGGTTCCGGGCGGTTGATGGTTTGCATTCCGCGAAATAGAAAGCCCATGCCAATGACCCCTGTTAATGAGAGCAGCAAGACGTTGAGCAAGACGAAGAAGCCGTAACTATGTACCGTGAATAGGAAAAAGAGAGTCATCGGGGCAAATGCCAGCGTCAGGCCGGAGGTGACGGTGATAGCGGAGAGAACCAGGGCAACGGCTTGTCGGGCGGACATGACGCCGCCATACAGGAGGTTGAAGAGATAGAGTGTCGGCAGGCAGATAGCCATAGTGAGCAGGAAAAGCAGCGGGGCTTTGATGGCGGATGAGAGGGCCTGCGGAATACTATGGGATAATCCGATGACGCCACCATAGCATGCCAGTGCAACAACCGAGTGCCGCAACATGGTGCGTATCAGGTGGTTCAGTTGGTATTCCTGGCGTATCTGCTGCCAGATGCTTTCGCGGTCGCGGAGAAACCGTTCAATAATCAGCGATGATGATTCAGACGGTTCAGATGGTTCATAGGATTGGGCCAGGGTAGACGTTGTCATTGTTTGTGCCTCCTTATGGATAATGACTTGCACCACAGATACACCCAGATGGTATGGTAATTCCATAGCACTCTTGTGCATGGTCTCTGTGTCTTTGTGTCTCTGTGGTGCAACGAAACGCTTCTTCCGAAGCTGGCGTTAGATGATGAGCAGGATGACCAGCAGCAGGGTGCTGATAATCAAGGTCGGTACATAACCTGCGCTGCCTTCTGCGTCGCTGCCTTGCACATAGACGACCTGCGCTGAGGTTGAGCGGGAGAGGAGCAGTTCGCTTGAGACGACAAAGGCGAAAAGTATCAGTCCAATAAGCATCAGGGTTGTCATGGTCAGCCTCCTTAAACTTGTGTTTTCTGGTCTATCAACCGCTTTATTGCGTTGCGGGTTACGTTGCTTTGTGTTGACTCTATTAAACCGCATTTCGACGGATGGTTCGACGGTTTAAGACCGTTGTTTGCAACACACAGGGACCGTCTGCTCACGCACCTGAGTGCTTGACACGAAATGAAGAAGCATGGGTTACAATAGCAAAAATAATCTACTTATGATACTTGATACTGGTCATATATTTGGCAACCAGATAACCAGATAATCCTGACATGCTATCGCTAACCGATCTGCTGGAAGAACTCCAGTACACACAATCAGCATACTATCGCAGAAGCGAGGAAATGTTTGAACCGGAAACGGTTCACGTGTTTCGCCTGGCCCAGGAAGCCGGGGCGGATGGCATGTATGTATTTCGCACAAGCCATGATGCTCATACACTCCATCGTCCCGCTGTGCTCGTTGCCGAGGCAACGGACGAATATCATGCAACCGCAATCCACCAGCGGATATGGAATCTTGGTACAATTCCTTTTTTACTGATTGTGCTCCCCCAGCAGATCAGGATTTACACTGGCTTTGATTTCTCGGTAGGCGACAAACAACGTGGACTCTTGCGTTCTCTCAGCACGACCCGGCAGGAACTGCGGGATATCCTGGCTGACTTCTCAGCGGCGGCGATTGATGCAGGAAAAATCTGGAAATCGGAATATGCAAAAGAACTTGTCCCACAACAACGGGTAGACGCACGGTTGCTTGAGAGCCTGCAAGAATTGAAGAAACGGCTACAGGACGATACGACCCTTTCGCTCAAGACTATCGTATATCGTCCATTACAGTCCGCTTTCTATCAATGCTGTACTAAGTTCGCGTCTCTGGACCCTTGCCCGCCCCTCTGGGCCTCCGCTTAAACAGCCCGGCTGCCCGGCCCTTTGCGCCGTTGCGCCGTTGCGGTGAAACGTGCCCGGCTGCCCGTCCCTTTGAGCTTTTGCGCCTGACGGCGCAGGATTCAGGATGACAGAAAACAGGATTCAGCACACAGAAAACAGAACATTTGTGCGTAAGCTAAGGGGACAGCACCAGCCGAAAGCCGTAGGAGTCGTCGACGTCGTCGGGGATGTCACGGTCCCGCGCCGCACAGCGAACATTTGTACTATAAAAAGAAACGCCCCGCCAGCACACATCTCCCTCATCTAGCGCAAAATCCTGCACCACCACACCGCTCTGCAACGGATAGCCAAGATAGCTGCTTGCCATCACTTCCCACACACTGCCCAGCATATCCTGCGCAGCGCAGGTAGCCGCACCACGCGGACGTCCGCCAACCGGTGCTGGGTTATCGTGAACATACCCGCCAAAGTCTGCCAGCTCGCGCGTCGGCCTATCCTCGCCCCACGGGTAGTGATGGCGGGTGAGTTGCCCATCAAACGCCGCCGCCGCTTCCCATTCGGCTTCGGTCGGCAGGCGAACACGGAAGCCTGCGCCCCCCGCCGCTGCTTCCGCCAGATGGTGCTGCACCCAGGCCGCAAACGCCGTCGCCTCATACCAGGTGACGCCAATCACAGGCTGGTTGTCGCCACGAAACCGCTCATCGCCCCATAGCCAGGGTTGCGTGCGCCCCTTTTGCTCCTTCCACGCCCAGCCCTGTTCTGTCCAGCACGCGCGGCAGTCATAGCCGCCGCTGGCAATGAACTGGCGATACTGCTGCACGGTGATGGGGTATTTGGCTATCCAGAAGCCCGGCAGACGAACGCTCTCTACGACATCCCCCACTTCCCACCCGCCTATCGGGTAGACGGCGGGGCGCACATAGCACC
>CAYFVX010000350.1:0-5304 GCA_964346425.1 uncultured Chloroflexaceae bacterium
CATCATTACCTTTACGCTACGCCAGGATGTTACCTGGCACGACGGTCAGCCGCTAGATGCGGTGGATGTGCATTTTACGCTTGATCGCATGCGTGCTCTGCCGCATACGACCACCGCTCTCCTGTCAGATTTGCGCCATGTTGCCGGGATAGCTACCCCCGATACGCATACGGTGGTGATGTCGCTGACCGAACGCTACGCTCCACTGCTGTCAGAATTGACCATGCCTATCCTGCCAGGTCATTTGCTCGAAGATAAGGATTTTGGTACCTTCAATTTCTGGGATGAACCAGTGGGTAGTGGCCCCTTCCAACTTGAACGGCTTGACCGTGGACACTCGGTTATTCTGGAACGCTACAATGGGTATTATCGCGGCGCACCGTTGCTTGACTACATTGTTTTTCTTGGCGCATCGGACAGCGATATAGCATTGCAAGCCTTACAAGATGGACGTCTCCTGCTGGCAGAACTGAACTGGAACACCGTGCGTGGACTGACGGATACGGATACGCTGGACATGGTACGTATCGGCGGCTATCCTGAGAATGCCTTTTCCTATCTGGCATTCAATGTGCGCGACGATCATCCCTTCGCTGACCTGCAAGTGCGGCAGGCACTTGTGCGGGCAATTGATCTGCCCAAACTCATTGAGACGGCAACCAAAGGACAGGGCATCCCCATTGGCAGCAGTGCTGCGCCCGGTTCCTGGGCAGACCTGACTCCTCCACCCGCCATTGCGTCTGAATCGGACCTGGAGGCTGCCAGAGGCTTGCTGGCTGAAGCCGGCTGGACGCTGCCGGAAGGTGCGACCATTCGCCAGCGCGACGGTAAACCATTCCGTGCGCGGCTTTTTGTGCGCGGCGATGATTCCCGCCGGCTGGCGGCCGCCCGCAGTATTGCAGAAATAGCCTCATCCATTGGGCTGCAAATAATCGTGGAGCCGGCTGATTTTTCAACCGTTATCATCTCCAAATATGCACCGCCCTATGATTTCGATTTGTTGCTGGGAAGCTGGAGTAATGGGGCTGGTGATCCGGAGTTTGCCGATTATCTCTTCTATGACCCGGATGATTTTGCACTCTTCCATTCCAGCCAGATAAACCAGGGGCCGGTGGATACGCGTATCACGCGGAATATTGTTGGTTTTCGCGACACCATCTATGATAACCAGGCGCAGGCAGCCCGCCAGTTGTATGGCATTGATGCCCGTGCCGAGGCTATCGTGCAGGCACAGGCTCGCGTAGCCGGCCAACTGCCCTATCTCTATCTGTGGGTAGACCGTATTCCGGTCGGCTTGAATACGTGTATAAAGACTCTGGATGGAGCGGTGGATCTTTCGATACCAAATTATCTCTGGAATATCGAACGATGGCATTTTTCGCAGGAAGCAACGTGCCAGGAGTTTGCAACACAGTGATGATCTGGCGGTACACATGTCTCGCAATATTGGGGTGCCTGCTGCTTGTCGCCTGTGCAGCACCAAAAACCCGCCCGATATCCGACCAGATGGTCTTTCGCGCTGATCGCACGGGCAATCTGGACGTGTATTTTATTGCCAGCGATGGCACAACGACCAACCTTACCCATCACTCCGCTGGCGATAATATGCCGGTGCTTTCCCCCGATGGTACCCGCATCGCGTTCATCTCAGACCGTATCGGGCGAAATTGGATTTTGCATGTGATGCAGGCAGATGGTTCAAACGTTACTCGTCTGGTCAAACATTCGGGTAGCGATGGCAACCCTTCCTGGTCGCCCGATGGCAGCCAGCTTGCGTTTGAATCATTTGTAGATGGCAATTTTGACATCTATACCATCAACGAAGATGGTTCGGGACTGACTCGTCTAACCAGAGGCCCCGAAGCCGATACACAACCGGTCTGGTCGCCCGATGGCAAATCCATTGTTTTTCGCTCGGAGCGAGATGAAAGCTCAGGAGAACTGTATCGTATGCAGGCTGATGGCTCCAATATCCAACGGTTGACCAACAACACGTGCAGTGATGGTGACCCCGCGTGGTCGCCGGATGGCAGCCAACTGGTCTTTGTTTCCGAATGTGATGACCCGAAAGGTGATATTTATGTGATGGCGTCGGATGGCTCAAACGTGGCACGGTTGACCAGTGACCCTTCCCAGGATGGTTCGCCCTGCTGGTCGCCGGATGGCTCACAGATTGCTTTTGCCTCTGATCGCCAGGAGAGCAACCTGGAACTCTATATCATGCAGGCGGATGGTTCGCAGGTCACCCGTTTGACGCACCATCCGGCGGCAGATAGTATGCCAGATTGGGGGGAGTAATACTCAGCAGGTGCCCCCCACTCTGAGAGGAAAAATGAGTATGGGAGAACGTATCAATACGGCTGCGCTGCGTGATTTGCTCAATGCTGCCTTCTCAGACGAAGAACTGGAAATCTTTTGTTATGACTACGAACCTTTTCGTGCGGTCTACGATTCGTTTTCCACGGGCATGAGCCGCTTGCAAAAAACGCAAATACTCTTGAGCTGGTGCGAGCGAAACGGGCGTTTTGCCGAACTCTTGCAACAGGTGCAGATTCGCAACCCCTATCAGTACGATCGCTTGATTGAAGACATCGCTCCTCCCAATACTACCCCATCGCCAGAACCCACACCTGCTGAGCAGCCTGCACCTGCGGAAGATGTAGACGTGTTGCAGCAGACGCTCAACACTGCGCTACGAACGCTGAGCATTCTGGAGCAACAGGCAGCGGGGTATACCGCATTGACTATACCTGCTCACTTACAGATTGATCTTGATGAGAAACGCAAACAGGTCGAAGACCTGCGGTTGCGTTTGCGCAAGAGTAAAGGTGGATAGGATACGCGCATGGATGATCGTGAATCACTTGTCCAACTCCTGACCGTTTCGCGTGCGGTACTACAAGTTTTTGAGCAGCAGGCAGCAGGATATACCTCGCTCACCATCCCCGCCAATCTCAAAGTCCAGCTTGATGAGAAACGGACGGAAGTTGCCAGCCTGGAAAACCGTCTGGCGCAGCTCGACAAACACCCACCGGCGGGCCTGCCGGATAATCTTCCCCCGCCCCATGCCATCTTCGTTGGGCGCAAAGAAGAAATGCGCCGTTGTCTGGAAGCTCTCTTGCCCGAAGAACGTGGCTGGGGTGTGGTGATAGATGGCATTGGCGGTATTGGCAAAACGGCTCTCGCGCTGGAGGTTGCGCATCAGGCACGCAAAAAGGCGTGGTTTGATGCCTACCTGTTTGCCTCGGCAAAGACGACATGGCTGACAACCGACGGCGTGCGGCAGGAAACACTGGCACATTCCTCGCTGGATGCGTTTTTGCGTGAGTTTGCCTATCGCTTGAGTGAACATTCCACGTTACAAAAAACCGATATGATGGAACGCTGGCGTATGCTGCTGGATGTGCTGCGGGGAAGGCGGGCCTTGCTTATCTGGGACAATCTGGAGACCTTGCCCGCAGATGACCGCACGATGATTGCAGAATTCTTGCGCAAACTGCCGTCACCCAACAAGGCGATCATCACCAGCCGCCGCCGCACCGGGGAGAGTGCTGTCACCATACGTCTGGACCGCCTTTCGCGGCAAGAAGCATTTGATCTCATGACAGAAATGGGCGAGCGCAATCCGCATGTGGCTGCCGAACTGATGCGAGCGAATACAGCAACCCGTCACTCGCTGTATGACGCAGTTGGCGGCAATCCGCTCGCTTTGCACTGGACGCTGGGGTTGGTGACGCAAAAAGGGTATACACTGGCGCAGGCGGTTGAGCAGTTGCGTGAAGGCACACGTTCGCAAGATTTATACAACTTCCTGTTTACCAATGCCGTGCGCACGTTGATACGCAGTGATCGCTCGGTCCTTTCGGCCCTCTCCGCATTTTACACACCGGCTACGCTGGAAGCACTGATGGAAGCAACCTGTCTTTCTTCCAATGCGGTACAGATGGCATTGGAACGTCTGCTAAACCTCTCTCTGGTGAATGAGTTTGAAGGTGGAGGATTTACCCTCCATCCTTTAACCCGCGCATATATCCGCTCTGTTTTGCAAAAACAGAGCATCACGCAACAGGCAGCACAGGCCGGCGTGATGCTGGACAAGGTGGCCTATCGGCAGGCATTGCAGTACTGGGTACATTATGCCTGCACCTATGGTGGCGAGAACTATCAGAACTTTGTCTTTCTGGAACAGGTCACCCCAGACCTGGAAGCGACGGCAACAGCCCTGCGCGATATTGCCGGTTTGCCCGGTGTTTTGAAAGATAAAGAGGCGGCTGCTCTGTTGAATGAACTGGCAGGGGCATTGAGTACGTTTCTCTGGTTTCAGGGATATTGGGACGAAAAGGTCAATCTGAGTACCTGGGCGTATGAAGCAGCCTGGCGTTTGCATCAGTGGGAATGGGCAAGCTGGCGAGCGTATGAAATCAATGTGGTGTACTGGAATCGCCTGGACGCAGAAAATTCGCGTCTGTGGAATGATTTGCTGGTGCAGGCGATGGAACGTGGTCTGGAAGCAAAAGACCATGTTTCTGCGTTGTATATTCGTGGGTTGATAGCTCAGAAACAGGATAATCTTATCCAGGCTGAACACTATTTTATGCAGGCCCTTGCTGGCTGTAATGAAGTTGACCAAAACGAGAATGAGGCAATGATTTTGAATGGATTGGCGGAGATTGCTCGCAAACGGCAGGAGTATGGCAAAGCAGAGAAGCTGTATCGCGAGGCCCTGGTGATTGCGGAAGATAGCGACAACCGTGAGGGACAGGCAGTCTATTCTGCCAATCTGGGAACATTGGCCCTCAATTGTCATCAGTTGATGGAATCACAAACGTGGTATCAACAGGCACTTGGGCTGGCACTGGAAGTAGGTCGCCAGGACCTTATCGCCAGGGTGCAGGCTGGTATGGCACGCGTGCTGGAGAAGTTGGATCGATACGAGGAAGCCTTATCTTTTGCCGAGCAATCATTGCAGATTCGCGAACGGTTGCAGTATCATCGTCTGGAAGAAACGCGCCAAATGGTACAGCGTCTGCGGGGGAAATTGTTGGGTCTCGAAGGGAGATGGTAGACGATGGACCGTAGACCGGGGACAAGGTATCCTTCCTATGCGCGGACTTAGAACAGCATTGCGTAAATGTGTGCCGAAATAGGGAAGACGAAGCGGGCATTCCACCACGCCTTCACCCTCTCCCCAAACCCCTCTCCCATCCAGGGAGAGGGGCTTCGGGCGGCGGTGCGGCGGTGCCGCGGTGCCCATATGCGTCAACCTAAGAGTTATAAGTCTTTCCAAAGCCTTTTTCGTCATAC
>CAYFVX010000351.1:0-5293 GCA_964346425.1 uncultured Chloroflexaceae bacterium
CCGGCCATATGGCCGGGCGTATGCAACTGGGCGGCTTTGAGATGGTTATCTCGGTTGCGGCGTGTACGCTGGTGTTGCCACCGCTGATTGTGGTGAGCCGCACCGGTAGTCGGCGTATGGCGGTGGTTCTGGGTGTAGTACTGGCACTGGCGGCCCTTTCTGGGCAAGGCTATATGCAAATTGGCTTGCTGCTGACGGCACCGGCTATTCTGCTGCTCTTCCCGAACGACCTCAAACATATCATCCGCGTAGTGCGGCGGCTGGCACTGGCGGGTTTGCTGGCGTTTCTGTTTGCGGCTCCTTTTCTCGTGCCCTTTCTGCATTTCCTGCCAAACTTTGGCAAAGCAACGGACGAGCAATTCAAATGGGGCCAGCCGTTGAACTATGTGGTGCTCAATCTCGTCAACAATGACTACGAGTTTTACCTGAATGAAGAGCTTTCCAAGATACCCTTCCCCTTCTTGTATGTAATTTATATTGGCTGGATTCCGCTGTTGCTGGCTCTGTGGGGGCTACGGCGTGGGCGCAACCCGCGTGAGCGGCGTAGCCTCGTCTATCTGCCCGTGGTTTCGCTGATAACGCTCTGGGTGGCTGCCAGTGATGGATTGCTCAAGGCGGCTGCGGATTATGCGCCGGAGGGGTTGGCTGAGCAGATTATTGGTATCCGTAACTACCCGATTATTTCTGCCCTGGCAGTGCCGCCGCTGCTGGCACTGGCAGCGATTGGCGTGGATAAGATTGTGCGTGCCCGTCCGCTGCGCTTTGAACTCACGAAGGGGCGTGAACGGGATGCGCCGCTGCTGTTCTCGGTTGATTTGCGCTGGCTGCTGATTATTCCGCTGCTGCTCGCGCTGATCAAGGCGTGGGCGTTTACCAGCAACTGGGTGTTTACCGAGGAACTTGATACCGACGTGTATGCGGTGCTGGAAGAGTTGCAAACACCGGATAGCCAGTGGATCAATCCGCCCTACATGATTTACAAATACACCGGTCCCGCGGTTGCTATGGGCCTCAAGATTGCGGACATTGAGCATGCGTGGCTCTGGAAGGACCGTCCGGTCCCCTTGCCTGTGATAGAAGCGAACCCGTTTGCAGAGCCACCGGATTCTACCGTCAAAACGACGGTGAATGATATCCCCATCTATATCAACCCACCCGGTCGTGAATATGCGGCGATAACGCATGCGGATGAGAGCCGCACCATCTGCGAGGGGTATGGTATCGGCGGCGATATTGATGTGTTCTGCGACGCGCCTGAACCAGGGGTACTCACGGTTCGCGAAAATTGGTGGAAAGGCTGGCAGGTGACGATTGATGGCGAGCCAGCCAGCCTCAAGCCGCATGAAGAGGATGAACAGTGGTTGAAGGTAGCGGTGCCGGCCGGTGAACATACGATACGGTTGCGCTATCGCCCCTGGGATGTCAAGATTGGTTTGGGGTTGCTGGTAGTTGGCATCCTGCTGGCTGGTTATTCCTGGTGGGGTGGCTTGCGGCAGAGGATGAAATAGTAGGGTCCATCCTCCTCCGACGGGGCATCATAAAAGCGGCGCAGCAAGGGTTCCCAGAGCAAGTTCGTTGTGTATGGCGGGCAGATGAGCCAGCGGCCAGTGAGCCGGCGGGTGATGAGCGCGGGTGCAGCATAGTAGTGGCTCAGGTCGAAGACTTTGAGCGCAGTCGCGCTGAGATAGGGTCGCAGCAGGATGACTTCCAGCCCGGCGCGGGTCATCCGTTCGCGCCATGCGCTGGCACTGAGCGTATGCACATGCTGCGAGATGTGATTGAACCAGCGACCATAGCGGGTTCCGTCGCTGCCGAGCGCGTGCAACAGCCTGCTACCGAGCAAATCCTGCGCAAATCGTTCGCCCACGACGGTGGCGGCAAAGAGACCGCCCGGCTGTAAAACACGTTGCACTTCTTGCAGCGTTTCGTCCAGCGGGGTGATGTGTTCCAGCACGCAGTTGCTGATGCTACTGGCAAAGCACTGGTCCTGGAAGGGCAACCGTTCGCTGGTGGCGACACTCATTCCGTGGTAAACATCCCGCTGGACTGCCTCACGGGTGATACAAGAGTGGGCATCAATGCCGATGATATGTTTGCCCGGCAGGGTTATCTGTGCGAAAGAGCCGTCGCCACAGCCGATATCCAGGATGGGGTCTGGTAATTGGGGCACCAGTTCAGTGAAGAGTTTTGCTTCCACTGCCCGCACCAATGCACGAGGGAGCGGGACGCTGTGCAGGAACAGCCGCAGGAAATCAGGCTGCTGGTTCATCGGTGGTATTGCAACCGTTCAAACAAGAGCTCATACTCCTCGGCAGTGCGTTGCGTGCTGAAACGGGCTTCAATCTCGGCGCGGGGGCGGACATATTGCTCCCGATTGCACAAAATTTCCAGCACTGCGTCCGCAAGCCCCGCACTATCCCCAATCGGAAAGATGCGTCCCATACCGGTTTGCAGCACTGGCTGGCGCACGCCCGGCAGGTCACTTGCCACGCATGGCGTACCACACAACATGGCTTCCACCTGCACCAGTCCGAATGCTTCGGTGGAGTTGAGACTGGGAAGTACCAGGACATCGCAGTTGGCATAGAAGGCAGCCATCTGTTTGTTGCTCAATTTACCCAGGAATGTCCAGTGTTCGCTGTAGTGTTCAAAGAGCGGTTCCAGGCGACGTGCATAGGCTTCTTCGCCCAGCACATGTTCATACGGGCCAACGTAGAGCACGCGGGCATTTGGATAGACCTCCAGAATGCGCGGTAGCGCGTTCAGCAACACTTCCACCCCTTTTTCGGCTGCCAGTCGTGCGGCCATGCCAATGACTGGTCCCTGGATATTCCACTGGTGGCGAAAGGTTGTGATGTGCTCTGCGCTCACTGTCTCGACTTCAATTGGCATAGGAATGTAGTGCAGTTTGGAGCGAAAGCGTGCCAGGTAGGGTGAATGGTTGGCATAGTCCTCGGTTGAGGCAACAATGATGTTGGAGAGCATGCCAGCCGCCAGATTGCTCCAATGAATGGCAACGTTGGCAGCCTGGTTCAGCAGTCCGGGTGGCATGCGCAAGTCGCACTGGTACGTCAGTACGACGGGTTGACGTAAAAATCTGCCACGTAGTGCAAGTCCACTGGCGTCGAATTGCGGCAGGTGCAGGCTCATTGCGTCGTGGTTCATGGCAAGTGCGGTGGCTATGCCGCCGAAGCTCGGCATGAGCACGCCCTTGCTGACGCGTGCCACCACCGGCGCACGAACTACCAGCACACCATGCATAACCTCGCGTAGCGGCAGGGCCGGGTCATATTGCGAGGTCAGGATGGTAACCGTGTGTCCCCGGCGTGCCAGTTCGGTAGCAAGTCGCTCGACATAAATCGTCAAGCCGCTAATATGGGGGCGATAATAGGTCAGGGCGATAAGCAGACGCATAAATCCTCACTCCTCACTCCTCACTGGGCATGGTATAGCCGGCTTCGCGGAGCGCAGCACGCGCTTCTGCTGCCTCGTCCCAGGGCATTTTGCCATCTGCATATTCTATGCTTCCTTCATGCCCTTTGCCGAGCAGCAACACGACGTCGCCAGACTCGGCGTGCTCGATGGCGGTGCGGATTGCCGCGGCACGGTCCGGGATGACCAGGTAGCCATTGCCACGCACTTTGCCAGCTTCTTCCGCTCCACGGGCAATATCGGCAATGATGGCTTCGCGGTCTTCGCCGCGTGGGTCTTCATCGGTCAAAATAAGCAATGCGCAGGAGCGGGCAGCAATGGCTCCCTGCTGTGCTCGCTTTTCAACATCGCGCTCGCCGGCACTGCCAAAGACAGCGATCATCTTTCCTTTTGTGAGTGGGCGCATCATCTCCATCACCTGCGTAAACGAGTCGGGATTATGCGCGTAGTCTACAATGACCGTGAATGGTTGCCCCTGCTCGATGCGCTCCATCCGTCCGCGAATGCTGCGAATTTCGCTCAAGGCGGCACATGCCTCGGTCAGCGGTATCTGCTGGCTGAGCGCAACGCTCAGCGCAGCGAGTGCATTCAAGATATTGAAAGGACCGGGCAGTTGCAAGGTAAGTTCACTGCTTCCCCAGGGCGTCGTGATGCGCATATGCGAGCCGTGGGGAGAGGTGACAATGTTGCTGGCATGAACATCTGCCTGTGTTGTCAGCCCATAAGTCAGATGCTGCGTGTGGTCTGGTGCTGCGTTCAAAAACATCTGATGGTAGGGATCATCTGCATTGACAATGGCATATTTTGCAGAGGTTGGCAGGTTTTTTTGTTTCTCGGTCAGCATTGCAAACAGGCGCATCTTGTCGCGCCGGTATTGTTCCAGGGTGCCGTGGTAGTCCAGGTGTTCGTGGGTCACGTTGGTCAATACTGCCACATCAAACGCGCAATGTCCCAGGCGGTTCCAGTTGGTGGAGAGCGCGTGCGAGGAAGACTCGATGACGGCATATGCGCAATGGGCAGCAACCATCTGGCGCAGCATCGCCTGCACCTCTGGTGCTTCTGGTGTGCTCTGGCGCAGCGTGTTGGGATAGGGCTGCGAACCTATTTTGAAATCAACCGTGCTGATCATGCCGGTTGAATGCCCACATCGCTCCAGCACATGGCTGGTTAGCATGGTTGTGGTGCTTTTGCCTTTGGTCCCCGTAATCCCTATCATGCCCAACTGATGCGAAGGATGTCCATACCATGTGGCGGCGAGCGGAGCCAGCGCAGTACGGCTATCGGACACGATAACCATCGTTGCATGCTGCTCCTGCTGATGCATCTGCGCTAGAAGTGATCCATCAACGTATCGCTCATCGGCAACAATAGCACTGGCTCCGCGTTGCAATGCCTGGGCAATATAGGCGTGCCCATCAACATGGTAGCCTTTGATCGCCACAAAAAGTGAACCAGCCTGCACCTTCCGTGAGTCATAAACAACTCCCGTTATCACGCGCTCGGCTGAGCCGAGGAGTTGAAAGTTGGGGAGCATGGCAAGCAAGGTATGAAGCTGTATAGTATCTTGCATCTCGTTTGTACCCATAGATGTTGTGGAGACTGGTACCTCTCAATGGGTTTCATCCATGCCCCCCAGTTGGGGGCACCCTGCTCAGCGGGGGACACCCATAGGCGTCAACTTAACGGGTATTCCACCGCGCTTTCACCCTCTCCCCAACCCCTCTTCCATCCAGGGAAAGGGGCTTTCGGTCCCTCACATGTGTAGACTTTTTTGTAAACCGCTTTGCAAAGCGGTTGCGAGATACGGTAGCAGCGGCTTCTAGCCGCTGTCGCCACGATTCATGTGATGTTCCTCTCCGAC
>CAYFVX010000352.1:0-5289 GCA_964346425.1 uncultured Chloroflexaceae bacterium
CCGATACCCGCACGCCTGGCCCGACGGATGAAACACGGGTGCCCACTGCGCTCGACACCACACCACTCGTACAAGCCACTAGCCCCGCGGCCGCCCCGCCAACGATGACCCCGCTACCGGTGGTCAACAACCCGCCTGCCACGCAGACTGTCCGGCTCGGTCGTGCCACCTGGGAAACCGGCTGGTTCCAGGCCGAACTCTACAAACAACTGCTGCAAGAAATGGGCTACACCGTAGATGGCCCCCGCACCTACGACAACCAGGAATTCTACCTCTCCGCGGCTGGCGGCATCGTAGACCTCTGGCCCAATGGCTGGTATCCGTTGCATACTAACACCATCGAAGACGAAAAGATCCAGGGCACTGTCTCCTTCGTCGGCATGGAAGTCAAGTCTGGCGCGTTGCAGGGCTACCTCATTGACCAGCAGACCGCCGACGAACTCGGCATCACCAGCCTGGAAGACTTTACCCGCCAGGAAGTCATCGAAGCCTTTGATAGTGACGGCAACGGCAAAGCCAACCTCATCGGCTGCAACTTTGGCTGGGGCTGCGAGCAGGTGATAGAGCACCACCTCGACGCCTACGACCTGCGCGAAACCGTCGAGCACGTGCAGGGCGAGTATGACCAGCTTATGACCGAGACGCTGGAACGTTATGAAGCCGGCGAGCCGGTGTTCTACTACACCTGGACGCCCAACTGGACCGTCGGCAAACTTGTGCCCGGTGAGGATGTTGTCTGGCTCGAAGTCCCCTTTGCCAGCCTGCCCGCCGACCAGCAGGAAAAAGAAGACCAGGTTGAAGTTGCCGGTATCACCGGCTGTGTAGATGACCCCTGCCTCATCGGCTTCCCGCCCAACGACATCCGCGTCGCTGCCAATACCCGCTTCTTGAACGCCCAACCCGGCATCAACCGGCTGCTCGAACTGGTCGAGATCCCACCGATGGATATAGCCGAGCAAAACTCACGCATGTTCGACGGCGAAGATAGCGAAGCGGATATCGAGCAGCACGCGCAGGAATGGATAACGCAAAACCGCAGTCTGGTAGACCAGTGGCTTGCCGATGCGCAGCAGGTGGCTGCCTCCACCACGCCGATGACCACCACCGCCAGTAGCCCGATGACCACCACCGCCATTGCGCTCACTATCCCCACGCCACCGCCCCCACCGGCCCCCGCCTCGGACGCGCTGGTGCTGCGTATGCTCTACAGCAGCGACAAACAACCCTGGGTCGAGCACGTCACGCGGTTGTTCAATGTGCAACAAGTTGCCTCTACCAGCGGCCGTCCCATCTACATAGATGCGCTTCCGATGGGTTCGGTTGAATCCATGGACAAAATCATCAGCGGGCAGGAGCAGGCGGATATATGGAGTCCCGCCAGCAGCATGCTCTTCCCACTGGCAAACCAGCGATGGGGCGAGACCCATGCTGGCGACAAACTGGTACAAAATGCATCTCCCATGCTGCTCAGCCCGGTCGTCATCGCCATGTGGCAACCAATGGCTGAAGCTATGGGCTGGCCGCAACAGCAACTCGGTTGGAGCGACATCGCCGAATTTGCCAGCAGCGGCAAAACCTGGGAAGACTACGGACACGCCGAATGGGGCGCGTTCAAATTTGGACACACCCACCCGGAGCATAGCTCCAGCGGCTTGATTACCATTATGGCAATGGCGCATGCGGCGGCTGGCAAAACCCGCGGCCTGAGCGAAGCGGATGTACAACAACCAGATGTCAGCCAATTGATCGCCGATGTCGAAAGCAGCGTTATACACTATGGCGAAAGCACCGGCTTCTTTGGGCGACAAATGATCACGGGTGGGCCATCCTACCTTTCCGCAGCGGTGCTGCACGAAAACCTGGTTATCGAGTCCTACGATAAAGAACAATACCCCGAACGCGGCATGCCCATTGTGGCGATCTACCCCAGAGAAGGCACCTTCTGGGCAAACCACCCGTTTGCTATCCTGCCGGCTGCCCTGCAAGACGAGGAGCGACGAGCGGCCGCGCAGAGCTACCAGGACTTTCTGCTGGCACAGCCGCAGCAAGAACTGGCCCTAAACTTTGGCTTCCGCCCGATTGACCAGCGCATCGCTATTGGCGGCATTATCCACCCCTCGCGTGGCGTCAATCCCAACGAACCCACCCAACTGATTGACGTACCGCCAGCCGAGGTTATGCAAGCTGTGCGCAATACCTGGACCGCAAACAAAAAACGGGTAGAAGTGCTGGTCTTGCTCGATACCTCCGACAGCATGAACATGGTAGACCCACCAGACAATCTGGTGCGTATTACCGAAGCCAGAGAAGGACTGAAAGCCTTTATCAACCAGCTTGCCGCCGACGACCGTATGGGGTTGATAACCTTCAACTTCAACGCCGCGGTTGTTTCGCCACTCGGCGAAATCGGCCCCAAACGCGAGGAAGTCAAACAACGCATAGACAGCCTGTTCGCCGACGGCGGCACCCGTCTGATTGACACGTTGCAGGAAGCCTACCAGGAACTGAGCCAGGAACCACCGGGCGAATATATCCGCGCCATTGTTGTGCTGAGCGATGGAGCCGACACCACCAGCATGGGCACACAGGATGAACTGCTGCGCCTGATAGGGACCGAGCAAGAAGGCTACAGCATCAAAATCTACACCATCGCCTATGGCATGGAAGGTGCGGAAGAAATCAACCACGACTTGCTGCAAGCCATTGCGCAAGCCTCTGGCGGTGAATATTACGAGAGCGACCCGGCCACCATAGAGGAAGTCTATCTCGCGATCTCGCGGTTTTTCTGATTGTCAAACACCAGGGGCTATGGTATACTCCTGTCTGGTATTGCACGCAAAAGTTGCACGGGAACTGCGGAACGTTTTGCACACTGCATCTGCAGGCAATTAAGACACAATGGGAAGAAAAAACACCGTTCCTTCCCCCCACAGTAAAACCGCAAAAAATCCGCCACTTCCAGTCTGAACACTGAAGGCCAGAGAAGATTTGTGAACCAGTATGTTTTTGCAGCCAGGAATGTAGCCGACAAATTCGGGAAAATCATTCGCAATCCAGGGATGATGCAGTTCTATTGGCAAACCTACATCAAAAGCCGGTTTGTTGCGATAGAACCCGACATATATATTGTTTCCTACCCCAAGTGTGGTCGTACCTGGCTACGCATTCTGTTGCAACAGTATCTGCACCTGGCTGACATACCGACTCAGCAATTTACTGATACCTCGTTGTTTGCCATCCCAGGCAAATATTCTATCAAATTTGCGCACGACCAGGGCACCTGGGTGCCTGCCCCGCCCCGTCTGAAAAATCTTTCCTTCAACCGCAAACGATACAGCGGCAAAAAAATCATCTTCCTGGTGCGCGACCCTCGTGATGTGCTCGTTTCAAGCTGGTATCACCTGCGGTATCGCGAAATATCTATCGGGATGAACTGGGAGCATTTGTCCGTGATGAACTGACCGGTATTCACAAAGTCATTGCATTCATGAACATGTGGATGGAACATCGCCACATTCCACAGGACTTCCTGCTGGTTACCTATGAGCAGATGCACACCGCACCACTTGACACAGCACAGAAAATCCTGGCTTTTTTGCACCTGGATACCAACGCCGAATTGGTACAGCGTGCGTTGGATGAAAGCTCATTCGAGAACATGAAAAAAATGGAAACCAGCGGTACCCTCAAAGAACCCTGGATGAAACCAGGCACCATCGGATCAAATAATGCGCTCAAAGTACGCAAAGGAAAGGTTGGCAGCTTCCGAGAAGAACTTTCCCAGGAAGACATTGCCTTTGTCAACCAGGCTATCCGAGCGCACCTGACTCCAGAACTTCGCTATCACGAAGAACCATGAAAACCCTGCAAGGTACACTCTCCTTGCACTTTTTCCTGGTCTGTCACCCTGAAGATGATGAGAAACAGCAAAAACTCACCTTAAAAAAGGCCCCTCCTGGCGTTCCTGGCGTTCCTGGCGTTCCTGGCGGTTGAAGTCCGAAAATCTGCAAAGGTCGTGAAGGTATTTATGAACAAAAAACGCCTCTTGAGCGGGAGCATGCGCAAGCACCTGCTTTCGCTTGCCATCGGGTTGACACTCATCGGCATGCTGATTGCATTCGGCGGAGCGGATAATCTCAAACAGCTCGACACCATTCACCCTGTCCCCCTTGCCATTGCTTTCATGCTCACGCTTGGCATCAACACGGCCATTGCAGGACGCTGGGGTATTTTAGCCAATAGCCTGGACGGGCGTCGCGTCGCTGGCTGGCTCGATTATGCCCATTACTTTCTCATCAGCCGCGCCCTCGGCTTTGTCCTGCCCAAAGACGTCACCGATCTGGGCAGTCGTACCCTCTCGCTCAATCAAATCCATCATATGTCCCTGACCCGCGCAAGTGCATCGGTGCTACTCGACCGCGTGGCCGATATGCTGATAGCCGGTGTCTTTACCCTCACTGTACTCCCATTCTGGCTCAACTGGTGGTCGCCGCAGATGACGCTGCTCATGATGATTGGCGTGGCATTGTGCGGTGCCATTGCGCTCCTGCTGGCACAACACTGGTTATCGCGCCACACAGTGCAAATGTATAATAGCAGCCTGCGCCTGATATACCGCCTGCCATTGCTGCGCAAGCGTTCACCGGTGCTGCTTGAAACAACCAACCTGAGCGGTCAGACCATTTTTCACGCCTACCTCTTCAGCCTGCTCAAATTTGGCTGCACCGCAGGCAGAATGGTCTATTTTGCGCTGGCACTTGGATTGTCTATTCCAGCCTCGCTCCTGATTTTGGGAACACCGCTGGGACAGGTCAGTTATCTCTTTTCGTTTACGCCTGGTGGCCTGGGTATCTTTGAAGCAGGCTGGTTTGCCATCCTCACACTTGGCGAAGTTGCCCCGGCTGAAATAGCCACATTTGTGGTCGGGCAACGGGTGCTTACCCTTGCCATTATCCTTTTGCTTGCCCTGGGTAGCCAGATAGTGTATACCCTACGCCACCACCGCCTGGACGTAGAAAATGAGTAACCAGCATACATCGTGTGCGGCGTCTGCCGCAGAGATTTCGAGTGGTTTTGGCGCGGCTTCGCCGCGCCAAAACCACTCGAAAAAGGGAGCGCGAGGGGCAACACCCTCAACAGGTGTCACCTGTTTTGTGTGCTGCTTGCGCACGGCAAAAACTGCACGCAGCCGCGTGCCACAGCTTTGCAATGGGGTTTGTGGTTTTTTCGACGAAGTCGAAAAAACCACAAACCCCACCAGAATGGGGAGTGTGAGGGAACCTGGTTCCC
>CAYFVX010000353.1:0-5252 GCA_964346425.1 uncultured Chloroflexaceae bacterium
CACGCCAAAACCCACCGCCACGCCAAAACCCACCGCCACGCCAAAACCCACCGCCACGCCAAAACCCACCGCCGCCCGGGTGACGCAAGCCCTCGCTGATATAACAATACTTATGTATCACTACATCCGCACGGTGGATGTGGATGAAGATGAACTGGGCTATAACCTCTCCATAGACCCTGAACTGCTTGAAGAACATCTTATCTGGTTGCGTGACAATGACTATACCTCCATGCGCATGGATGACCTGGCGGAATGTTTATATGGAGATGTTGCCTGTCCAGAACGGGTGGTCGTGCTGACCTTCGATGATGGGTATGAAGACGCCGCAACGCAGGCTTTTCCTTTGCTCGAAGCATATGGCTTTACCGGAACGTTTTATATTATTGCGGATTTTGTCGGCGTGGAAGGCTATATGTCGTGGGAGCAGATAAATAGGCTGCATGCAGCAGGCATGGAAATTGGCTCGCACACGCTCACCCATCCTGACTTGACCGTATTGGATAAAAAACAGGTTGCGCAAGAAATTGTCAAATCAAAGATTATCATTGAGGACCACATTGGTGCGCCCGTGCAAAGTTTCTGCTATCCCTATGGCAGGTATGAGGAAGGTATAGCTGAGATCGTGCGTGATGCCGGCTACACCAATGCTGTCACAACCTATCCGAGTCGCGAACTGGAATATATGTATGAGCTTCCACGCTACCGCATGTTTGGCGGTGAGTCGGTTGAGACACTGGCAATCTACGCGCCGGCCGCTCCGCCCCCTTCCCCCATCGTGTACGGCGATATGCAGAATACGATGGAGTCCCCACAATGGATGTTTCCGTTTTCTCCCTTTGTCATGTGGGAGCATCTGCCCATCGGCGTTGTGGAAGAAGACATGGTCTATGTTCGGGAAGGGCCAGGCACCAATTATGAACTTGAAGAAAGCATGCTGAATACCCAGGACCGCGTCACTATTCTTGCGGAAGCTGCGGATGAGAGCGAAGAAGCAGCATGCGATTCCTGGTTTGAGATACCGCTCTCAGATGGCACCAATGGCTGGGTTTGCTCCTCCTTTGTGCGTGTTGCTGCCGAAACCAATGGTGGCGAAGAGGATACTGAAGAAACCACCAGCGTGGGTAGCAAAGAATCACATGATACCAGACCAGACCACGAACCAACCGCACTGGCAGCCAGCCCAACCATATCATCATCATCGGCGGTAACCTTTGCCGTTATCGGTGATTTTGGACTGGACGGAGTCGGTGAAGCGGCGGTTGCTGAACTGGTGAAAAGCTGGCAGCCGAACTTTATCGTTACCACTGGCGACAACAATTATCCGGATGGGGCAGCCGAAACAATTGATGAAAATATCGGGCAATACTATCACGAGTTCATTGCCCCCTATAGCGGCGAGTATGGGGAAGGTGCGAGCACCAATCGCTTTTTCCCGGTGCTGGGCAATCACGACCTGGTGAGCAATGGGGCGCAGCCCTACTACGAGTATTTTGCGTTGCCAGGGAACGAACGCTATTACGTGGTGGAAGAGGGGCCGGTGGCGATTTTTGCCCTCAACAGCATGCCCGGTGAGCCAGATGGCATAGATGCGGAATCAGCACAGGCGGAGTGGCTACGCGAAGAACTGACGGCTTCGCAAGCCTGCTGGAAGCTGGTAGTCTTTCACCACCCTCCCTATAGCTCCGACCCGCGTGGCCCCTATGACTGGATGCGCTGGCCCTTCCAGGAATGGGGAGCAGATGCGGTGCTGGCTGGACACCATCATGTGTATGAGCGTATTATCCGCGATGGCTTCCCCTACTTTGTCAATGGGCTGGGTGGTGGTGCCCGCTATGCCTTTGCTGATGTATTTGTCGAAGGCAGCAAATTTCAGTACAATAAGCAGCATGGCGCAATGCGCGTTGAGGCATCACACAACAAAATCGTCTTCCAGTTTCTCGCGCAGACGGGTGAACTGGTAGACACCTACAGCCTCATCAAATCGTGTCAATGAGCATGATACGCAGGATGAATAGGAAGTTCTTGTCAAAGTCCGACAATCTCCTGGGAGCGTGGGCAGCCTGCCCGTGCTGACGCAGGCGAGACGCCTGTGCTCCCAGGTTTTCAGGAGGCTCTATGGAAATTATAGACGAGACCGAGACCATGCTGCGCATCCACCATTTGCCCTATGTGCCACGCACATTATGGTTTATCGGGATGATACTGGGGACGGTGGGTGTGGCGGTCCTTATCTGGACAGCTATGCGCAACAGTCACCCCGCGTTTGTTATTCTGGGAGGCGTGTTGACCATGTTTGGCCTGTGGTCTATGCTGACCGATGAGCGGCATATTATGTGGGCATTTAATAAAGAGGAGGGGTTATTGACAGTCCGCTATGACGCCCGTTCCAGAGAGATTGTGAAACAATACCAATTGCACGACATCCGCGACGCAGTGCTGGCTACTCGCCCTTCGCACCGCCATGAAAAGGGCGATACCTTCCGCAGTGAAGTCGTGTTGCGATTTCGCAATGGGGAGCAAGATATTGCCCTGCCGATGACGCATGATACCGTCGACTGGCAAGAAAAGCGTGAGATTATGTTTCGTATCAACCAGTGGTTGCAAACACCAACCGTAACCTGGCAACCGTTGCATACCAACTGGCGGTCGGTATTTGATGAACAACCAGTCGTATCGGACGTGCGACCAGCAGCATCCAGAGCATTATCAGACATCAAGATTAGTGATTTCTAGCCTATGTCGCACCTTGAAAAGCTGAACAAACTGGTCCACATAGCCCACCCGGACCACGCACGCGCTGAACGTACTGGCATCCCTGAGATCATCCTGACCAACCGCAAGAGCATCGCGCAAAACCTCGACATTGCCGCCCGGCTGCTGGCGCAGGAAGGGCGGGCTATTCTCAGCCGCGTCTCGGACGAACTGTTGCACGCCCTGCAGCAACGCTTTCCCGAATCCCTCGAAGTGACTAGCAGTGGCACAACCGTGGTGTTGCGCGGGGCGGCTGGCAATGTGCCGGTCAGCGGCGGACGGGTGGGTATCCTGACGGCTGGTACCTCCGACATCCCCATCGCAGAAGAGGCAGCCGTGCTGTGCCGCGAGGTTGGCTGTCATGTGCAGACGGCCTACGATGTGGGGGTGGCGGGTCTGCATCGCCTGCACCAACCATTGCACATGATGCTCCATGAAACCGCGGTGGATGTGATTATTGTCGCGGCTGGTATGGATGGTGCGCTGCCCTCGGTGGTAGCCGGGTTGGTAGACGTGCCGGTTATTGGCCTGCCCACCTCCATCGGATATGGGATGGGCGGAGAGGGCGTCGCCGCGCTTATGAGCATGCTGCAAAGCTGTGCGCCGGGCCTGGCCGTCGTCAACATAGACAATGGCATCGGTGCGGGAGCAATGGCGGCCCGTATCGCCAACCGTGCCGCCGCCGCACGAGAAACGTAAAGGAGCAGAGACCAATGAGGATTGCCTATTTCGATTGCTTTCATGGTGCGGCTGGCGATATGCTGCTTGCCAGCCTGCTGGATGCTGGACTGGACAAAACAGCCCTGGAAGACGTGCTTGCACGCCTGCCGCTGACCGGCTACCGGCTTGAACATCAGCAGGTGGTAGAACGCCATATCAGTGGGAGCCGGCTGACTGTGGTGGTTGAGCAACACCAACCAGCCCGCACCTGGGCAGATATACGCCGCATGCTGCAAAAGAGCGACCTGCCCGCACGTACTCGAACATGGTCGCTGGGGGCATTTGAGCGACTGGCCCAGGCGGAAGCCGCCGTGCATGGCACGAGTGTTGAACACGTGCATTTTCACGAAGTTGGGGCACTGGATAGTATTATAGACATGGTTGGCTTCTGCGCGGGCCTGGATATTCTGGGCATCGAGCAGGTCTATGCCTCGCCGCTGCCGCTCGGCAGTGGCTGGGTCTCGACGCAGCACGGACTCTTGCCGGTGCCGGCTCCCGCAACCATGGAAGTGCTGGCAACTGTTCATGCCCCTGTCGTGCATGCAGCAAGCACCGGCGAAATCCTGACCCCCACCGCCGCCGCACTGCTGGCGGAACTGGCCGAATTTACCCAGCCGGCTATGCACCTCCACTGCATCGGCTATGGGTTTGGACAGAAAACGTTTGACCGCTTGAATGGACTGCGCGTCTGGATTGGCGAAAAAATCGGTGGCGAGCACGCACCACCACCGCATGAGCATGGGCATGAGCACGGGCATGAGCATGGGCACGGTCACAGTCATGAGCATGGGCATAGCCACGGGCATAATCATGCCCATGAGCACGAGCACCAGCACGGACACGAACATTGCCACATACATGCGAACGGAGAACCTATGGAGCATACGGACGTCGCTTCATCCCCACGCATACCCTCATCCCCCGGCCCCTTCTCCCTGGGGGATGAGGCAAGTAGGGGTTTGCCGCTGGCAAACCCCTACCGCAAGGGAGTAGGAGTTGGGGGGAGTGTATTGCCAGAGAAAGAAACCGCTACGTCCAAGCCTATGGAACATCCCCCTACCCACAAACATGGGCACGAGCACGGACACAGACATGACCACCCGGCACAACCTGTCCCCCACCATGCACAGACCTCAACGGTGCAGGAGCAGGTGGTCGAACTCTGCTGCAACCTGGATGATGCGACGGGCGAAGTAATCGCGTACACTGTAGAGCAACTGCTGGCAGCCGGTGCGCTGGATGCGTGGAGCACCCCGCTGACGATGAAAAAGGGGCGACCGGCCATACAACTCTGCTGCCTGGCCTTGCCAACTGATGTGGATACCCTGGCCCATCTGCTGCTCCGCGAAACAACCACTTTTGGCGTGCGCTGGCAGACGATGGAACGATTGGCGGTTGGGCGGCAATTCGTCTCAGTCGCAACACCGTGGGGCAACATCCACGTCAAGCAAAAAGTGCTGGATGGCAAGATACACGCCAGCATGCCAGAGTATGAAGCGTGTGCTGCGCTGGCCCGCACCCACAACGTTCCGCTGTCAGTGGTGCAGGCGCAGGCCCTGGCACGAGCCAGCCAGCAGGAATAAAGAGGGAACCCCATAATAGAAGCATTTTTCATTGAGCAGTTCAAGAGTTACCGCAAGCACGACCTTTGCAGATTTTCGGACTTCAACCGCCAGGAACGCCAGGAACGCCAAGAGGAGCTATTTTTTCAAGGTGACTTTTTGCTGTTTCTCATTATCTTCAGGTTGACAGAACAAGAAAAAGTGCAAGGATAGTGA
>CAYFVX010000354.1:0-5248 GCA_964346425.1 uncultured Chloroflexaceae bacterium
GCAAGCGGAACTTGCAGCGGGGTGAACCCCGCCGAGGGTCGGGGGTCCTCAATGGGGTTCACCTGCTTTGTGTGCTGCTTACGCACGACAAAAAACGCACGCAGCCGCGTGCTTTGTAGTGGGGTGCGTGAGGGAACCAGGTTCCCTCACACTCCCACAGATAACTCCCATTGAGGGTGATACCCTTTGAGGTACTGGGGAGCCAAAAACAATTGTCAGTGTGGTATTTTTTTGCGGCTACGCCGCAAAAAAATACCACACTGACAGATACCCGGAATGCGGTACAATAGAGGGCAAGCGGAAATATGAGCGATTGGGCAGGAGATGGTATCGTCAAACAAACGTGCATACGGAGCATTGCTTGCCGAGCGTATGCCGGCATGGATGCGGCTGCGACCGGTGCTCGTTGTTAATGTGGGGTTGTTGCTGCTCTGCGCAATGACGGGCTACTGGCTGTATGCGGGTACGATTACGGCCGGGTTAAGCGACGACTGGACCATTCTCGACCCCTCACCCTGGGCTGCGGCATCCGACTATGTGCTGGGAGCCTATCTGCACTTGAACGGTCGGCTTGCTTCGCATATGACTCAATTTTTCTGGTGGTCTATCAATCGCATCTTCCAGTTTAATCCGGAAAGCTATCCCTGGTGGCTTATTCTTTCCGCCTCGCTTTTTTGTATTGTTGCCACGCCGCTCAATATCATCATTGCTGGCAAACGGCTGGTGGGATATAGCGGAGCGACTGGTGGCTGGCTGCTGGCCGGGGTGTGGGCTGTCTGGACACTGAGCGATCCGGTGTATGGCGGCAGCACCATGGCAACACTGTTCTATGTGCATATTTTTCCCGCCTATCTGCTCTCGCTTGGCCTGCTGTGGATAGCCAGACCCATCTGGGGACGTGGATTACGCTGGTGGCTTCCCCCTGCATTACTTTTTCTCTATGCCGCCCTTTCCAGCGAGCAGTTGCTGGTGACGGTTCCATTGCTGTATAGTCTGGTATCGTTGCTGCATATGCTGCGCCAACCATCGCTGTGCCGCTGGATCGCCTCGCTCGGCGTCTGGGTGGGGCTGGCGTTGCTGGCAGGCTTTGTCTACGTTGCAGCACCAGGCCAGTCGGCGCGTAGCGATGTGGTGCAGGCCGCAACGCCGCAAATGTCGCTGCAACGGGTGCAAGACTGGTATGTGCAGGCGGTACAGCAGGGGTATGCCACGCTGTTTGCGGATAATCCGGTCGCGGTAGATTGTCGCATTTTCTACAAGGGGTGCCGCACCGAGCCACCCCCGTTTGTCGTGCCTTTGCATAGTCTGCTGCTGGGGCTGCTGCTGGTCGGTGGGTTCGGCAGTGGGCTGGCCTGCTATCGCGCCCGTCACTGCCAACGGTGTGACCGCATGGTCCTGATGGGCTTGCTGGCAAAGGGGCTGTTTGCCGTGGGATTGCTGCTGGCGTTTCATGCCAGCCTGAGCCATTTGCTTATTTCGCCCTACTTTCCACCATATGCGCTCACCTACCCCTCGCTCTTACTGGCAGTCGGGCTGGTCGCTGGCCTGCTTTTTCTGGGGTCGTTTATGCAGCCATCCGTACAGCAGCAACTGGTACAGGCGTGGCACTGTCAAAGTGGGAGCGGAGACGATGGTTCGGCGACCGCGGACCGGCAACGGACACCTGGCGCAGTCATTGACACCACTGGAAAGGGCAATGGGGCACAAACATATACCCCTTTGCGGGAGACATCCCCACCAACTGCACCACTATTGCTGGCTCGGCTTGTGCGGCTGGTGCTCCCGGGTCTAGGGTTGCTGCTGGTTTTTGTTTTGGTTACGCTGCCAAATATCCCACACATGGTCAACGCCTATCGCTTGCAAGTCTGGATTTCGCATATACGGCAACAAACCTATCAGCGTGTTATGCAGGTGCATGCGCAGACTGGCGATACGCATTTTCTGTTGACGCACTGTCTGGTAGATATGGAAGCCCCCTGGGGCTATCCAGCTTATTTTGGCTGGTATGGCTCTACGGATATTGCGGTTGTGCTGGAAGGCTACCGTGACTGGTTTACCCATATGGATACGCAGCACGAATGGCACAAGATTGCCTGCACGGTGCCGCCCTTCGAGCCGTGGCCGCTCCCCATGCAAACCCCTACCTCTACTGCGCATCCCGTTCGTACTATCAGTTACCAGAACAGTGCAGGCGCGGGGGTCTGGCAAAGCGATTTCTGGGTGTCGCAAGAGGTAGACCACTGCACCCTACGCGGCGCCTATCATCCAGATATAGCTGCCCATCCTGACCGCAAACGCTCGATTGATTATCGTCTCGCTTTTCGCAACCAGGAGGAAACCGCTTCGGCGCAAGCGATGCGTAGCTTTGCGGTGCAGCCAGCAGATGGTTCTGCAAAAGCGGGACAGACGGACGGTGATGGGGTAACATTTGCCTATGTGCTGGATGGCGAGCAACGGCAGGCGGTTCCGCTTGCCAGTTTTGCGCACGAGTGGGCCGACCGTCCTTTCGTGCGCGTGACGGTAACGACACCGGGCCTCACGTGGCTCGGACTCTATCGCTACCACCCGTTGCGGTTACAATGTGAGTGAAGCAGGAAAGAGGAGCTATGAATCAGACACCAGTGATTGAGGAAACGGTTTGTCCGCTCTGTCAGGCGGCGGAACGCCGACCAGCCTATGACTTTGCTCCGTATGCTGTGGTGCAATGCCGCGCGTGCGGCCTCTACTACCTCTCGCCGCGCAAGCCAGCCGCCGCGATGGTGCAGGCATATGCGGATGATGCGTATTACGAGGGCGAGGGTTCGGGCTATACCACCTACACGCAGCAGGCCACCGCGCTACGGGCAACCTTTCGCCGCTTTTGCCAGCACTTGCAAACGTATCAGCTTGCCGGGGGAAATCTGCTTGAGATAGGCTGTGGCTATGGTTATCTGCTCGAACAGGCGCAAGGGTTGTTCGCGCAGCGCGTCGGCACCGATTTCTCGCCGCATGCGGTTGAACAGGCCCGCACCCGGGCAGACCGCGTGTATCTGGGAGGCGTGGATGACCTGCCGCCCGGTGAATGCTACGATTGTATCGTCTCGACCAATGTAATTGAGCACGTCTACCAGCCACAACAGTTTCTCAAGCAGTTGATGGCACGGCTGAACCCGCAGGGCAGCATCGTTATCGCCACACCAAACATGAATAGTGTGCTGCGTCCACTGCTGAGGCATCGCTGGCCCTCGTTCAAGGTACCAGAGCACGTGACCTATTTTACCTACACCACACTGACCATGCTGATGGCGCAGACCGGGCTGGTGCGTATCAATCCGCTGCCCTACCCGCATGCGTTCCCGCTCTCGTTGATAGCCGAAAAATTTGGGGTGCGGTTACCCGAACAGGTTGGCAAGCTCAACGTCTGGGTCCCTACCACCATGATCGCTTTGTATGGATTTCTGCCGTATGAACCCGAACGCTGACCATCAGCCAACGCTTTCGGTGGTGATACCACTCTATTGCGAAAGTGAGACTATTCCCAGAACACTGCCGGTTCTTCAGGCCGTGCTGGACACATTGTCGCTCCCGTATGAAATCGTGCTGGTGGATGATGGGTCGCCCGATGCGACATGGCAGGTTGTGCAGCAGCAGCGAGCCACGGCAAGCCATATGCGAGCCATTCGCCTGAGCCGCAACTTTGGCAAGGAGGCGGCTCTGGCGGCTGGCATTGAAGGTGCCAGCGGAGCAGCGGTCATTGTGATGGATGCCGACCTGCAACATCCGCCAGAACTTATCCCCGAAATGGTGCGGCTCTGGCAAGAAGAGCAGGCGGATGTGGTTGAGGCGGTCAAGCAAGACCGCGGCAAAGAGCCGCTGTTGCGCAAATGGGGGGCTGGTCTTTTCTACGATGTGCTCGACCGGCTGTCTGGCTATGATTTGCAGCGCATGTCCGACTATAAGCTGATGGACCGCCAGGTGGTTGATGCCTGGTTGCGGATGGGCGAGCGGGGTATCTTCTTTCGTGGCATGATAGCCTGGCTTGGGTTTCGCCACCGGCATGTTTCGTTTGTCGTGCCCGAACGCACGGGCGGCACTTCGCGCTGGTCTACTCTCCGCCTGATACGTATGGCTATCAATGCGGTGACGATCTTTTCTTCGCGGCCCTTGCATATCGTAACCTTTCTGGGAGGGCTGTTTTTCATTGCGGCAATATTGCTGGGTATGCAGACACTCTTTATGAAGCTCAGCGGCAATGCAGTCAGCGGCTTTGCGACGGTTATTCTGTTGCAGCTTATCATTGGGAGCCTGTTGATGATAAGCCTGGGCATTATCGGCATCTATCTGGCGCGTATTTACGAGGAAGTGAAGGGCCGCCCCCGTTATGTGATTGCGGAGGTTGTCGAGCAGATGAGCACCCACGAATAGCACCAGTTTGAGCAATCCTCCGGTCTGTGGAATTTTTACGTTCATGCCAGTAGGGAACAGGCTTTGTTCCACTCGCTATGATGAAATCTGGCAAAGGAAGAACCAATGATGAACGACTCCACAGACGCGCTCTTCAGAGCCAGTCGGGAACGGCTCCATAGTAACACGATAGCTGACCGTGCGGATACCATCTGGGGACACGATTCGCCCGTTGGTCAATACCGCATCCAACGCAAGGCAAACCTGATACGGCAACATATCGGCACAGGGCCGCTGCACGTACTGGAAATTGGGTGCGGAACGGGCGAGTATACCCGGCGGTTTCTGCGCAATGGCTGGCGTATCACCTCGCTGGATGTATCCGAGGCGATGCTGCAGCACGTGCGACGAAAATATGGTGACGCGCCGAACTATCTGGCGGCGGATGCTATTCAACTGCCGTTCACCGCAGGCTGCTTTGATGTGGTGGTGGGCAATGCTATTCTGCACCACCTGCCAAAAGCGCAGTTTGCCCCGGAGATTGCGCGGGTGCTGCGCTCAGAGGGGCGGGCGATATTTGCCGAACCCAACATGTGCAACCCACTGATCTATCTGCAAAAAAACTATATTCCCCTCAAAATCAAACTGGGCGACTCGCTGGAAGAAAGCGCATTCTCGCGTCATGAACTGAAACGCCTCTTCCAGCACGCCGGTATGACAGCGACGGTGTATCCCATAGATTTCCTCCCCCCCTGGCTGCCACCCTGGATGCTTGGCTGGTGGGCGGTGGCTGGTCTGCTGGCAGAACAACTGCCGCTGGTGCGTGAGGTCAGCGGCAATCTGCTGATCGTGGCGCAGAAGGGGG
>CAYFVX010000355.1:0-2048 GCA_964346425.1 uncultured Chloroflexaceae bacterium
GGTTATTTTCTGAACCATCAACCGAACGTAACGGTTATTTTCTGAACCATCAACCGAACGTAACGGAACTCATGACTGGGGAGAAAATGCGTATGCTCTCTTTAACTTTTCCTGTTATCCATGCCCGCAATCTGGAAGGCAAGACGTATCATTTGCCCGGCGATTTTGAAGGTGCGTATAATGTGGCGATTATTCCTTTCCGTCGCTGGCAGCAGAGTATGGTGGATTCGTGGGTTCCCCGGCTGGAACATATGATGCAGCAGTTTCCCGCGTTACGTATCTATGAATTGCCCACTATTCCCGGCAGCTATACCTGGATGCGTCCGTTTATTGATGGGGCGATGAAGTATGCTATTCCTTCCAGTGAGGTGCGGCAGCGCACGCTTACGGTGTATACGGATGTCGAGCATGTTCGTGTTTCGCTGCATATTGACGATATGGAGACAATTTCGCTCTTTCTGGTGGATCCGAAGGGAGCTATTTTCTGGCGGGGTGCTGGCTCATACGATGAGTCCCTGGCAGATGAGTTGGAGCAGCAGGTTGCGTCGTTCGAGCATTGATGCCAGATAGGTAGCACCACAGAATATCGTGGAGTATCCTCAACGCAGTTGACCCAGGGGAGCGCGAGGGGACACAAGTTCCCTCGCAACCCCACTCTGAAGGGATTGGCGGCGAAGCTGCCAGACAGCAAGCGTTCACGCATATGCGTGACACCAGTGCTTTGCTGCTGCGCAGCAAGAAATGGACAAAGTCCAGGCGGAGACGCAAAGAGGAAAACAGAGCAATCTGTGTTCATCTGTGGTAAACGTCATTATCCGAATTTGGTATTCTCTCAGGGATTGGACCTGTTGGGGCAGGTGGTTTTGCGGCTTCGTCACAAAAATGCCTGCCCCAGGCTCATTATGCCTGAAAGCTCATGTCGGCAAATTCCATTGATTCGATTTTGTCCAGGGCAAACGAGCGATTGTCTTTGCGCAGGTGGCAGTATGCTCGCAGGTAGAGTTTTCCACGCACTTTCGCCAGTTCCAGCGGCTCAATAATTCGTTCATGTGCGACCGGTGTGCTGACTGAGTTGTAGATAATGCGCAGTCGTCGTTTTTCTTCCAATGCTCGTGCTATCAAAGGGGGTGCGATAAGTTCTGGATCGCCGGGCAGCAATCCCCGCTGATAGCGCAAGACTTCGCCCAGGGTCCTGACTTGTAATTCGTCCATAAGACTCAACAGGTGGTCAAACAGGCCACGAAGTGCCAGGACATCGCTCATGGCGCGATGGTCGGGGATATGCAGTTGCAAATCGGTGGAGAGGGCATGCAGGCTATGGGATGGACGGGTGGGAAGCAATTGGCGCGATAGGATCAATGTGTCTATGACCGGGTTTACGGGGGTTGTTCGGCCGGCCCGTGCCAGTTCATGTGCAAGAAAACTTATGTCAAATGGAGCATTGTGCGCAACAATAACAGTGCCCTGCAGGATATCCAGCAGGGGATCTATGACGGTTTCAAAGGTTGGCGCGTTTTGCACCATGGAGGGTGAGATGCCATTGACAGCAAATGCCTGCGGTTCAACCGGTCGCCGCGGGTTGACAAGGGTGGTATAGCGTTGTTCGATGCTGCCATCCCGCACGCGCAAGAGGGCGACTTCGCAAATGCGATGCCCCTGGGCGGCAGACAGGCCGGTGGTTTCAAGGTCAAAGAAGGCGAGGGGCAGTTCCTTGATATGCTGCCCCTCCATTGTTCGAGTGTTCATTCTGCTACGGGAACCTCCGCTTCTACGGCTGCAAGTTCTTCTGGTTCGAGCAGGGTGCGATGCACCCAGCCCTCTCGGTCTTCTACACGCATAAAGAACCAGGTTCCATCCGCCGTCTTTTTCAGCAGTTCTACCTGTTCATTGGCGTGGATCTGGGCACTGGGTGGGTCACCACCAGGTGTAGGACGAACATTGCCGCCATTAAAGACACTGACGGTGGGGTCGCTCATGTCTGCGGTATCTTCGGCGGGTTCTTCCTCCACGGGTTCTTCCTCCACGGGTTCTTCCTCCGCGGGTTCTTC
>CAYFVX010000355.1:2148-5246 GCA_964346425.1 uncultured Chloroflexaceae bacterium
CGGGTTCTTCCTCCGCGGGTTCTTCCTCCGCGGCTGGCTCTTCCACCATAGGCACCTGGGAAGCAACATCTGCGGGAACACTCAGCAGGGTGTAATGCACCCAACCTTCCAGGTCGGTATCACCCTGCACCTGCAGGTGATACCAGGTATCTCCAGCCTGATCAACCGTTTTCTCCATCAATTCAACCGTTTGCTGCGGTGCAACCTGCCCACGAATCGGCGTTCCGCCCGGTGTTGCGCGAACATTGCCGCCATAGGCAACCGTTCCAACAAGGGCATCTGTTGGCTGTTCGGCTGAATCTTCCGCTCCGTCTGTTTGTTCTGGTTGTTGATCTGCCATGTCCGCATCTGCGGTACCTTCTGCTGCGGGCACCTGGGCGGCAACGTCCGCGGGAACATCCAGCAGACTGTCATGTACCCAGCCTTCCCGTTCGGGGTCACCCTGTACCTGCAGGTAGTACCAGGTATCCCCATCCTGGTCGGTCGTTTTCTCCATCAGTTCGACGGTTTCAAGTGGCGCGACCTGGCCCAGAATAGGCTCCCCAGCGGGGGTGCCGCGGATATTGCCGCCAAAGCCAACGGAGGCGAGCAAATCTGAGGTTTCTTGTGTTTGTTCTGCGGTCTCGTCTACCGGTTCTTCTGCGGTCTCGTCTACCGGTTCTTCTGCGGTCTCGTCTACCGGTTCTTCTGCAGGTTGCTCTGTTGCCTCCTCTGGTTCAGAGGGGGTTGGCGGGGGTGGTGGCTGGAAGAAGGCATTCTTGAGGTTGTCTGGTATCCCCAGTTCTTTCTGTCCTTCTGCCACCTGCCCACTTTCAGAAGTTGCAGTTATGACCAGTGAGTAGTTCAAGCCTTCCTGTGCTTTGGGCGCATCTGGTTTTTTGGAAAGGCGGGCATCTATTTCATCGTTTTCTACGCTGGCGGTGGTGCTTTCGTCTGCCAACCAGGAAAAGGGTTTCCCATTTTCTTGCAGCGAGATGAAAACTTCTGTGCCAGCCGCGAGGTTGGTGGTGGTGGCATTCAAGCGGATGCTGTCCGCATTCACCAGGTCTGCTGTTTCAATTTCGATAACGGGTGGGGGCGGCGTTGGTTCCGCTGGCGTTCCCTCTCCTTCCTGCGAGGTAGGTGGTTGATCGGCTGGTGAGGGACTTTCTCCACCCATGAAGGCTGAGAAGACGAAGATGATGACGATGAGACCAATAATCACCAATGGCGATGCGAGAATAGCTATTTTGGCCGGCAATGGAAGGTTGTCGAACCGTTCACGCAAACCAGGGGCTTCTTCTTCTTCCGGCATTGAGGTGTAATCAACCGGATCGCCTATATCGGGCAATGGGACATCGTCCATTGCTGCTCTTCTTCGTCGGATAATGATAAAAATGGCTCCAGCCCCCAGCGCAAGGACCAGAACAATTAAGATTATCGGTAACAGGTTGTCCATAAGTCAGTTTCCTATCCTTTCATATGTGCGCAAACCGTCAACGCATGGTGTCTCTCAAGAAGGAAAATGTATGAAGAAACATGCCTTTTTCGCATGATATGTCCCTTTCTCTATATAATACCACACCGGATTATGGATTGCACTCGCAAGCAATCTATCTTGTTCCTGGTGCAATGGTATGCTATCATTTGATTGTGTTCAAGTAGAGGCGGGTTTGTTCCCGCGTCAGGAGAAATGCATGTCAAAACGAATTCTTATAGCTCCAGCGTGGCCGTATGCCAATGGTCCCCGCCATCTTGGTCATGTGGCTGGTTTTGGGGTTCCGGCAGATATTTTTGCTCGTTACCAACGGATGAAGGTTGGTGCCGAGCATGTGCTTATGGTAAGCGGCACGGATGAGCATGGAACACCCATTACTATTGCTTCAGACAAAGAAGGGATTACGCCCCAGGAACTGGCCGATCGCTATAATCGTGTTATTGGCGATGATCTGTATCATCTGGGATTGAGCTATGATACGTTTACCCGTACTACAACACGCAATCATTATCGCGTGACACAGGATCTTTTCAAAACACTGTATGAAAAAGGTTATATTATTAAGAAAACGACGATGGGTGCATTTTCTGGCGCAACGGGGCGGACGTTGCCAGACCGCTATATTGAGGGAACCTGTCCTATCTGCGGTGCGAAGGATGCTCGCGGTGATCAGTGTGATACGTGTGGCAATCAGCTTGATCCGGTGGATTTGCTTGAGCCACGTTCAAAGATAGATGGGACGCCACCGGTTTTTCAGGAGACGGAGCATTTCTTTCTCGATTTGCCGGCTTTTGCGGAGCAGTTGGGGGAATGGATTAACCAACAGCAGCACTGGCGGACCAATGTGCGCACGTTTTCGTTCAATCTGTTGGAGGAGTTGAAGCCGCGACCTATCACGCGCGATCTGGACTGGGGGGTGCCCATTCCTTTGCCAGAGTATGAAGATCGGCTCAATAAGCGTATTTATGTCTGGTTTGATGCGGTGATTGGCTATCTTTCGGCCAGTGTGGAGTGGGCGCACAATCGCGGGACGCCAGATGCATGGCGCGAGTGGTGGCAGAATACGGATTCCGAGCACTACTATTTTATTGGCAAAGATAATATTGTGTTTCATACGGTTATCTGGCCGAGTATTTTGAGTGGCTATGGCAATGGGGGTGAGTTGGGCGGCGGGTCAGGGACGCCGTTGCAACTGCCCTATAATGTCGTCAGCAGTGAGTTTTTGACGATGGAGGGGCGTAAGTTTAGCAGTAGTCGCGGTGTGGTGATTTATGTGCAGGATTTGCTAAGCCGTTATGACCCTGATCCGTTGCGCTATTTTTTAACGATTGCGGGGCCAGAGAATCAGGATACGGATTTTACCTGGGCGGAGTTTGTGCGGCGCAATAATGATGAACTGGTGGCGACCTGGGGCAATCTGGTCAATCGCACGTTGACGAATGTGTATCGCAATTTTGGGGCGGTGCCGCAGCCGGGTGCGTTGAGTGAGCAGGATTCGGCGTTGATTGGGGAGGTTGAGGCCGGGTTTGCGGACGTGGGATCGCTGCTGGATGGCACGCGGTTTAAGGCTGCGTTGGTTCGGGCGCTCTCGACGGCGCTTTCCACGAGTTCGGCGCCGACG
>CAYFVX010000356.1:0-5240 GCA_964346425.1 uncultured Chloroflexaceae bacterium
GCCATACCAAGAGGTCAAACATTGGAATGAAGGCAACGGTCCTATGCGTATCGAAGATTTCAAGGCACACAATGTCTATTTCCAGGTTGATGAACGGAGGAGCTACATAGGCGACATGTTTCGGAAGGTTATCCCTGGCTGAATGCATAACGGAGCCTGCACCTTTCAATTGGTAAAACGGGGGGGCAAAATCGCATACCAATGCTGTCTATGCATATTTGCATCTCCTGGTAGAACGTGGTATCGTAAGGAAGCTATGCACCGGTAGAGAGGATAATAGTCTCTCTCAAACTGCCGGTAATGAGAAGTAGCAGAAGGAGACCAGCCAGCGTGCCAACGCGACCATTAGCCATTATTGTTCCAGCGACGTATGCGCAGTTGCGTACCTTTGGCCTCGCTATTGAGCGGGCCGGGTATCAACTTGCTGTGGTTCGTTCGCTGGATGAGGTTCTCAACATACAGCAAGTGGAAGAAGCCACATTGCTGGTGTACCATGCTGCGGTCAATGATACCGACGTGCAGGCAGTCACGCAGTTGTTTCCTCATCCTCCCGATTTGATTGTGCTGGAAGGTCAGACAGCCCGTCTGGAGCGTGGCTTTCAGTCGCCAGAACAAACGAATGATGCGAAACACCTTGAACATGTTTTGCGCGAACGTCTCCAGCCTTCACCTGAACAAATGGATGAGCCACCACTACCTGTACCTGCAGATATATCGGCTGACCATGACAGTGAGCCAGAAGAGATATTTGACAGTCAGGAGACAGACGTTGCTGGCGATGAAGCCAGGCCTGAAGCGATGGACGAGGAACAGCAACCTGCCCTTCCCCTGGCAAGTGACGCTGACGAAACCGAAGACACAGCTTCTGAGCAAGGTGAAGGGGAGCAGCATCCTGCGCCTGAAGCGACGGGCGAGGAGCAGCAGCAACCTCCTGCGCCCCCCCTGGCGAGTGACGCTGACGAAACCGAAGACACAGCTTCTGAGCAAGGTGAAGAGGAGCAGCATCCTGCCCAGGATGAAGAAACGCAAGAACCAGCAGATACGCGAGAGCCAGCAGATACGCGAGAGCCAGCAGATACGCGAGAGCCAGCAGATACGCGAGAGCCAGCAGAGGAAGTAACAGACAGAGAGCAGAAAACTCCCGTTGCCTATGTAGATGAGGCAGTGGATGAGGCAGAAGCAGAGACAGTACTGGCGGCAGAAGCGCAGGAAAAAACCACCGGGCAAATGTCTCACGCAGAAGAAACAGCCGCGACAGCCCCCGTTTCTGCATCCGAAGCCATGACTGAACTGGCTACACCATCCTCAGGCGAAGAACCAGCCAGTGAACAGGCAACAACACTCCCTGCAGACCAGACGGATGAAGGCGATGCGGTGGTTACCGATGTCCAGGAAATATCTGATACGGATGAAACGGTAGCCGCCAAATCGTATCCTGCTGTTGAACTGGAGTCGTCACCTGTTTCTCCTGCCTTTGCTGCAGAAACCCAAGCCGGATCATCGGACGTGGCTCCCTCCACTGCACCGAGACTATCCAGCGGGACACCCTCGGCGACTTCTGGGGAAGCAACTACTGCACCTGCAACGACCAGCGATGATGCTTCCACCGTACCGGCTGAGCGGGAGACTTCGCAGGACGCACCAGAGGATATCCATATCGCCGAAACACTCCCCAAATCAGCCAAAAGCGATGATGCCTCGACCGTGCCGGCTGAACGGGAGACTTCGCAGGAGGCACCAGAGGACATCCATATCGCCGAAACACTCCCCAAATCAGACGGAGATGAAGACGAGCAAGCAATCCATCCAACGGTCTCTCCTGCCGCAGCTCCTGCATCCCAGACCGCAACTCCTGCATCCCAGACCGCAACCCCTGCATCCCAGACCGCAACCCCTGCATCCAAACAGGTCACAACCAGCGCAGATGAACGATCTGAGCCTGAACATCCCGCCCAATCCGCACCCGCCAGTCGCTCACGGGGCGCAGGTCTATGGATTGGTCTGTTCATCCTGTTGTTGCTGGTTGGTCTGGGCGCGTATCAGTGGTTCGGTGGAAAAGAGCGTTTGAACCAGACCCCACCGGGAACGCAGCAAGCGGCCGATGGATCAACAGGGGGGATCTCTGACACGCATACAGAACAATCAACTGTGCAGGCGACACAGATGCTTACCCAGGAAGATGCTCCGCTTATTACCATCGCCGATACCAGCGAGCAACAGGACATAGATATTGTTGCGGAGATTGTCGGTGTCTTTCCAGAAAACCCGGCCGCCGGCGATGTGGTGAATGTGCAGGTGCGCGTGCAAAATCGGGGCAGTCAGCCGGTACGTGAACCATTCTGGGTAGACCTCTACGTGTCGCCGGAGCAGCCACCAGCCGTTAATCTCTCCTGGAATGACATTTCTCCCTATGGAGCTACCTGGTTGGTCGAAAATCTTGATGCAAACGAGTCACTTGTGTTAGAATCGCTTGGTGCTGATGCTTCGCGGTCCAACTTGCTCCGCTTTGCAACATCAGGCAAGCGCACGTTTCAAGTTCTGGCCGATTCGTATGGCATTGATGGAACTGGTGCCTTGAAAGAACAAAACGAGGACAATAACCTGTCAGAATTAGTCGAAGTGTATATCTCTCCGGGTGATATTCAGGAATAAGCGCAAGGGTTTTAGCATAAAGGAGGACTCCATTGCAGTCTTCACACCATCCCACATCATCATCTGTGGAAAGCAACAGTACTGAGATAGAGACATTCAGTCAATGGTCAAACCGACGGTTTGAAATATATCAGCAGGTCGAGGAACAATCACAGGAACAGGTCGCGCATATTCTGCAACTTGCCCGCGAACTGACCATGAAAATGGAAGAAGAAGCCGCGCAACTATTGACGCGTTATCAGAATGAACGGTCTGCTGTGCAGGCGCAGATAGATGAAGCACGCCAGCACGTTCAGCAACTGCAGCAAGAAAAAGACCAACTGGAACGGGAGTGTCAGCAGGCAAAAGAAGCCATTGAGGAACATCGGAAAACTGCCAGAAAAGAACGCGAGCACATCATCCAGGAGGCTTACGCAGAACGTGACCGCATTCTGACTGAGGCGCACAAGTTTGTGCAACGGTTGGTCGGACAACGTTTCTCCTATTCACCGGAAAAACTGTCTGCAACGATCAAAAAGGCAGCCGAGGAGGGAGGAGGTGCAGAGTATGCAGATATGCACGCCAGTCATTCCACGCGCCTGACTGCTCACGAAGCAGAAGCGTTTGATGAAGTAGAAGACGAATACCCGGAAGAAGCCGCAGCAGCAGATGATGAGGGGAGCGCAAAACCATCAGCAGCACGCCGTCAGGTGGCAACGAGCGAAGCAACTGCTGATGATGGGGTGTTGCATTTGATTATTGAGGGTGTGGAGAGCTTTATCCTGGCCTCCGAGCTTATAGACCGCTTTGAGGAGCACAGTCTCACTGAGGGTGTCAATCTTTCGCAGTATGAGCAAAAGACGCTCCAACTCTCCATCCAGCAGCTCCACGAGGGGACTATTGAGCAGCTCATCCGTGAGGAATTTCGCGACACGCTTGAAATCCTGGATGTTGATGGCAACATGGTCTGGTTGCGCTATCGTAGCGAGTAGGTAAGGGTGGTTGGGTACCTGTTCACCATCTCCCCAACCCCTCTCCCATCGAGGGAGAGGGGCTTTTCGGGCTGCACTCTTTTACTGTCGTTTCTCCCAATCTGCCAGGAACCGCTCAATGCCAATATCTGTGAGCGGGTGCTTCATCGCTTGCTGCAATACCTTGAAGGGGCAGGTGGCGATGTCTGCACCGGCCAGCGCGCTCTCGATGATGTGTCGCGGGTGGCGGATGGAGGCAGACAGCACCTTCGTCGCAATGTTGTTTTGCTTGTAGATAGTGCTGATTTCGCGGATAAGCTGCATCCCATCCACCGCAATATCATCTATGCGGCCGATAAACGGACTGATGAGAAATGCTCCGGCCCGTGCAGCCAGCAACGCCTGCACGCTGTTGAAGCAGAGCGTCACGTTCGTGCGGATGTTTTGCCTGGCAAGCTCGGAGACAGCTTTCAATCCTTCCGTCGTACTTGGTATTTTAATGACAACATTGGGGTGCCACTGCGCAATATCTACTCCCTCGTTGACCATGCCTTTTGCATCCAGCGAAACGACCTCCGCGCTGATAGGCCCATCAACCAGTGAGGCTATCTCCTGGATAGTCGTCTGGAAGTCGGCTCCTTTTTCCTTCGCCATCAGGGAAGGATTCGTCGTGACGCCAGAAAGAATACCCCAACTGGCCGCTTCGCGAATCTCTTCCAGATTGGCGGTATCAAGATAAATTTCCACTATTTCAACCTTTCACTTCACTTAAAAGATATCATTATACGATCGAAAAATCCCAATTCTCAGGGAACCTGTTTACCGATCAGCAGGATTCTCAACATGTAATGCTTCTGCGCATATCAAGAACAAACTGACTCAATGGTGGGCCACTGGAATTGTCCAGAGCTGCGCGCACATCTGCCAGGGAAGTGGCACAGTGAGCAACCTGTTGCTGCTCTTCTTTACTGAGTTCAGCCAGCACTCCTGCTGCATGCAAGACGGAGGCCGAGCGTTCGCGGGCTGTGCTGTGTGGTGTGGTGTTTTCTGTTCTGGGCGCAAGAGCCATGCCACCAGATGTTCCTGCACAATCTGGGATGCTGGTTTCCCCAATCGTCTTGCTTCTGCCTGGAGCAGTCTATATACTTCTTCTGAGAGGTGAATGGTCATCGTATTCAAGTATGTCCCCTTGATGCGAGCGTATTCGTCAATACGCAACACCACTCATCGCTCATTGGTATTATCCCCATTATATATCCTGGTTATTCGCTCTGTCAATATGTCGTTAAAAACATGTGTTCGTGTTGCATTGTTCCCTCTTTCTGATACAATGCGTTCGTTATCACCTGTGCAATGGCGTCTAACCTTATACCATGTTCACCTGATTCCTTAGAAACGCAGAGGCGCAGAGACGCAGAGATGCAGAGATGCCAGAGATGCAGAGGAGAGAACAGCGCAATCTGTGTGCATCTCAGGCAGGGACCACGAATAACACGAATAACACGAATGTGTCTCTCCAATGGGAAATATACGAGACAAATGGCAGGTTTGTTTTGGAAGTAATCAAGCGAACATGTGAGCTATAGCTAGGTAGGCACAATCTCCTCAAAAATGGACAGGAGTACGCATCATGAACAC
>CAYFVX010000357.1:0-5238 GCA_964346425.1 uncultured Chloroflexaceae bacterium
GCTGGCCCACCGGAGAGAATAATGCCACAAGGCTGCAGTGCATGCACTGCAGCCTCGTCAACATCGTGCGGCAATAGCTCACAATAAACGCCCAGCTCACGCACACGACGTACAATAAGCTGGGCGGTCTGGGAACCGAAATCTAAAACGACAACACTCGTAAACATAGTAAAGATGCTCAACCTCTGAGCGATTTAATTTGCTACCAGAAACTCTGCTCGAAGTGGCAAATCCACGGGAAACAGAGGCTCTTGAAACACGCGGGTCACAACCACTGAGTTATCCCCCCCATGCTCATTTGGCTTATAATCGTCTGCATTCCAATCATTAAACCATTTGCCATCCACCAGATAGCGGTACTCGTATGACCGCCCGGCTTCAAGCTCAAGCGAAACACTCCAGGCACCTTTTCCACGATGTAATGGTGTGGCAGTCGTACTCCAATTATTAAAATCTCCGACCACGTGAAACGTCTGTGCCCAGATTTCCCCCGGCATGGAAAAAGTCACCTTGACTTTACCGGAAGTAGCAGGTTTTTTCGTAATCATGCGACTCGACTCCCTTGTCTTTTGCGCTGGTAACAACACTGTTTATTCTTATGTAAACTCAAGCAGTCACCACCTCATTATACCATAACATTTCAAAAATTGAAAGGGTTTTGGGGATTTTTTGTAACTCTCACGTAACTCTTTCAAAGTGTGGAGCGGAGACCGCAGACCATGGACAAGCATCGGACACACACCGACAAACCGAAAGCAAATTTGCACTGTAGAGAGACTATGGTATACTGCAGTAAAAGTCTCCGCTCAATGGCTAGAATAGGCATACTTATGGTTCAAGCAAATACGCAGTCATCGTCAGATACCCACACTCCTCTTGGCGTTATAGAGACCGATTACGAAGAACGTGCCCGAACCATCATCCATAGCTACGCCACCGCCGCCAGCATCTGGGAGGGCAAAGTCTCAAGAATACCTTTCGTTGGGAACTTTGGCGTGATGTTTGGCTCAGATCTGCAACCCGTCTCATTGATTACCGCCGCTATGATAAAAGACCTGGGCAACATGTTTGAACGTCGGTATGCCAAAGAGATCGTATTCGCCACCACCACCCACTTCATCGGCACCTTTATGGGCATCGCGCTGGCTCGCTCAATGGTTAGCTTTGTCCCCTTTGTGGGTCACGTGGTCAATGCCGGCATGGTGCTGCATGTCACCGAAGCAATGGGTTGGGCGAGCTACCTCATGTATCGAGACAAAGCCGCCGTCAAAACCAACATGGATGATGATGAGCAAGGTTTCAAACCCTACATCTTGCGCGGTCTTGGACGTGCTGAACGAGAAATGGGGCTGCGTAAGCGAGTGATGGAACGTCTGACCCCTGAACAGCGGGCGGAACACGACGAGCTGATTAAAAAACTCTACAAAAATCTGGCGAGTAGCACCCGCCGCTCCATCATTGACGACATAGAAAAAATCATTGGCTCATGGAGTGCCGAACCAGCCGAACCAGTCGCCTCATAATCAAGCGAACCATTACAGTTGATTTGCCAGCATAATCGCCTGCGCAACTTCCTTCATGGTTTTCCGATTGTTCATTGCCAGTCGCTGTATCTTGCGAAACGCTTCAGCCTCTTTCAAACCCTGCGTGTCCATCAAAAACCCTTTGGCACGTTCAATGATAGTACGTGTCTCAAGTTGTTCCCGCAGTTGCAGCAATTCCTGATGACTGGCGCAATACTCCTGCCACCGCGCACGCACTACCTCAACCGTCGGACGCAGACTCCCCTCCTGGACTGGTCGTACAAGAAACCCATGCACCCCTGCCTGGCATGCCTCCCGCGCCAGATCACTGTTTCCCTGTGCAACTGTCAACACCACCGGCGCGAGCTGCTCTTCGCGCAAAAGCTGCGCCAACTCAATCCCACTCATCGCCGGCAATTCAACCTCAGCCAGCACCAGGTCCGGGCGTATGTGCCGTACCAGATGCACCGCATCCAGTCCATCTTCGGCTTCCCCGACCACCATATACCCTAGATTTTCCAGCAACTCCCGTAAATGTTTGCGAATGCTCTGATCACTATCTACCAGTAGTATTCGGGTCCCTTCAGTCATTGATGTTTCCTGTTTGTTTACCTGGCTCATGTCCAAAGATTACAGATACACTCTCTTCAACTAACAAGTATACCTTACCCGCATGCGGAAAAACAAGGGTCATTGTATACAAACACAGCAAGCGATTTTCGTGCAGCATGCCTGGACTTTGTCTATTTCTGGCTGCCCAGCAGCAACCCTCTGGTTTCACGCAGCAACATGACCGTTTGCTCGCTGGTGGCTTCGCCACCAATCCCTTCAGCGTGGGGTTTGTGAGGGGACTTTTCATCCGAACCTGGTAGGAGTTGCCTCTGTCCGTTGACAAGTAAAAGATTTCTTCGTATAATATACCCCTACATGGTACACGTATGAATTCCCTTGAGGCAGAGCAAAAACGCGAGAACTCTCCTTGAAAAAATTGGCATCTTCTGGCGTTCCTGGCAATTCATACCAAATACGTTTGAATAGTGAGAGAAACCGCCAGGACGCCAAGAACGCCAAGATTCGGGCAAAGAGATGAGAAAAACCTTGTTCTCTCTGTGTCTCCGTGTCTTCGTGGTGAAAGAAACTATTCAGCCGAACATGGTATCAAATTCAGAAATCTGTAAAGCGTAGAGAAGAGCAGAGCAAAATATTCGGTGAAGAAATTCAGGTAAGGAGCAAATGTATGCAAATTTCAAGACGTTCATTCTTAAAAGGTCTGGCCGTAGCCGCCGGCTCAGCCTGTGTAGCACCAGCCGGACAGGCGCAGGCCGCCGTCAAAAGTGGCTCATATGCAACGTTGATTGATCTGACAAAGTGTGATGGTTGTCCTGGTGCCGAAATGCCCGCCTGCGTTGCCGCCTGCCGCACCGCCAACCAGCACAAATTTCCCGATCCCGACCCGACCAAAATCAAAGACTACTGGCCGCAGAACAAACACGAAGACTGGAGCGATAAACAACACATCTTCAATCGGCTCACGCCCTACAACTGGCTCTTTGTCCAGCAGGTTACCGTCGAAATGGACGGCCAGTCAACCCAGGTCAACATTCCACGTCGCTGTATGCACTGCGACAACCCGCAGTGTGTCAAGCTCTGTCCCTTCGGCGCAAATGCCAAATCACCCGATGGGCCCGTCTATGTAGACCAGAACATGTGCATGGGGGGAGCCAAATGCCGCGACGTTTGCCCCTGGAATGTTCCGCAGCGGCAGGCTGGTGTTGGTCCCTATACCAAAATAGATCCTATTCCAGCCGGTGGTGGTGCCATGTTCCAGTGCGACCTTTGCCGTGATCGTTTGCAGGAAGGCAAACAACCAGCCTGTGTAGAAAAATGCCCCAATAACGCTATGCACATCGGCACACGCGAAGAGATCGTTGCCAAAGCAGAGCAATTGCGTCAGGAATACCAGGGATACCTCTATGGTGACACGCAGAATGGTGGAACCTCAACGCTCTACGTATCGAAAGTCCCCTTCGACAAGATTGACGCCGCCATCCAGAACGCAGCCGAAAATCCACAAAAAGCCATGCGCATGCACGAAGCGAAAAATGTCCTGGATGAACAACTGAACTGGACCAGGATAGCCCTGGCTGCACCAGTTGTCGGCGCAGTCGCCGCATTTGCCGGTGCTGCCAGCAGAAAGGAGAAGCAACATGCAGAAGAAGGATAACGTTTTACGCCATTCGATTGCAGTACGCGCCGTTCACTGGATGGTCGCTGCCAGCGGCTTTGCCCTGTTGTTCTCTGGCCTGGGGCAACTTCCAGTGTACAAACGCTATTTTGTAGACCAGATTCCCGGCCTGGGCTGGTCTTCAAACTATGAAGTCACGCTGACCATCCATCTGATAGCCGCTGCCATATTTGGCATAGCGATAGCTTTTCATATCGTCTATCACGTGCTCAGAAACGAATATGCAGCTCTGCCCAAAAAAGGCGACGTCTCCGAAAGTATTCACATCATCAAAGCCATGATGAAAGGTGAAAAAGAACCCCCGCACGAAAAGTTCCTGGCGGAACAACGACTGGCTTACGTTGCCATCGGGATAGTTTCACTCGTTCTGCTTATCACGGGGTTGATCAAAGTCTACAAAAACCTGGGGGTGGTACCCATTAGCACTGCGGTGCTGGATGTTTCCACGCTCATCCATACAGCGGCAACGCCCATCTTCCTGCTGCTTGTCATTGCGCATCTTGCCGCCTTCATCATCAAAGCCAACCGTCCCTTGCTGCCCTCGATGATGACCGGGTATGTCAGCCGCGAGTATGCAGAAGAACGTCATCCGCTGTGGGATTTTGGCGAAAAGAAAACGACCGCTGAGCCAGTTTCTTCAGGTCAGAAACCAGCCGAAGCATAAAAAGGGAAAAAACATCTGACCATTACGCGCTGGTTGTTTTGCGGTAGCATAGCCACAAAACAACCAGCGCGTTCCTATTGAGCAAAAGAGAACAATGTGGAGGTTATTCGTGGTGCAAAGAGGGTTGTTGCTCTGCGATCTTGCCCTTTACAATCGTGTAATCGTGTGAATGACTGCGATAGTGGTGTGTGGCACAATCTACCGACTGTTTATCTCTGTTTCGCTTTGTGGTCCTGGCAGTTGCTCATCTTCCTCATTAGGCTGTGTACGCGCGAGCTGCTCAACTTTTTGCCGCCTGCGCTCCTGAAAATCCATCCAGAGGCGTACAAACTTCCGTTTTTGCTTACGGAGCCAGCGAGCCAGTGGGGTGAGCACCGGATGGTCCTGCGCTGCCCAATAACGTATCAAGAGCAACAGATGTACCCGTATCCAGCGTATTCTCCGATTGCGTTTCCCTACTATAAGAACCCCCACCACAATCAAAGGAATACCCACCGGTATCGGCAACGGGGTTGTAATCACTCCCACAAGAATACAAAACCAGCCAGTTATCTGGCGGATAAGCGGCCAGAGAAATGGTACCACCTGTATATGCTTCTGGGGTTCACGCATCATGGTAAATCCTCTGAAACCATTATCGCGGACTCTGGACGATTACGAAGTAGTACGTTTATTATACCATAGTTATCGCTTCCAGAGCGATTACAAGAGGGGGTTTGGGGGTTGAGAGGGAGGATGCTCCAGGCACATGAAGGACTCTGTTGGTAACGTCCGGGCAGGGCCTCTCGCAAAGGCGCAAAGCCGCA
>CAYFVX010000358.1:0-5219 GCA_964346425.1 uncultured Chloroflexaceae bacterium
ACATGGGCAGAGATTTTTTATGGACAAGAACCACGCTTTTCTCCCGTCTGCAAGGAGATACATCCTCTTGATTTCGCCAGATTCAACGTGTTGAAATAGTCAAATTGCTGGTATAGTAATAAGCATAAGGACTACTGGCTTTTCCTCCATAATAGAAAACGTATGAACCTCTTTACCTGGTTGCTCGTCGGTCACCTGGTAGGCGATTGGATGCTGCAGAACGACTGGATGGCCCAAAACAAAAAGAAACACCTCTTTCATCCCGCGGGACTTGTTCACTATGGCGTGTATGCACTGACGATGCTGCTGGTGCTCTGGCTTGCTCGTGGCAATACGCTTTCGCTTACGAATTACCTCTTGCTCGGTGCTACCGCCTATATCACCCATATGCTGATTGATGGGACGAAAGTGGTAGACCACTGGATGCGTTTGTACCACCAGGCGAATGTAACAATGGTACGTGTGATGGTAGACCAGACCTTTCACATCGTCGTGCTGGTGGGCATGGCGTGGTATGCATGACGGGGATGGAGAATGGAGAATGGAGAATGCAGAATGCAGAATGCCGGGCAGAAATCGTAGCAATTGCACGACATTCTGCATTCCTCACATGTGTAGACTTTTTCGAGGACAAGAACCCCGTTGGGAATCGTAGCCGCGGTTTTTAACCGCGGAATCTGCCCATATATCCGTTTTTTTCGCAGCAAAAACCGCCCGGCTGCTGCACGGTGGAAGCATCTCCTGGCGGAAGATCCAGCGGCTACAAGCCGCTGCTACGGTATCCCGCAACCGCTTTGCAAAGCGGTTGATAAAAAAGTCTACACATGTGAGATTCTGCATTCCCCGTTCTCAACGCTCCACTTCCCTCCCGCCGTCGTGTCGCTGCACAATCGCTTTCACTATCTTCAGCAACGTCTCCATTTCCGCTCGTTGCACATATTCCCGCGAAGTTTCCAGCGTCAGGGTCGGGGTCGGGGTCGGGGCCTCGCTCTCAAACCCTTCCACCTCTGCCCGTAGCAACGTCCAGATGTCGCTGATAGTATAGCAGCCAAAGATTTCTTGCACGGGTTGCTGGTCTTGTTCCCAGTTGAGCCAGGCGGCTGCCAGTATCTGCCCATAGAGCTGATAGCGAGGGGTCTGGCTTTCCAGACGACGTTTTGCTTCCAGGACAAGAAAGTAGGGAGCCTCTATCTGCCCGGCCACTGTGCGTCCGATCACCCCATGCACCAGCCCTTGCAACGTGACATGCGGGTAGCGAGCTTCCAGTGGCACCTGGGCCCATGCCTGAATATCGCGCTGTTCGGCAAGCATCAGGAGTGGATAGATGCCGCGTGCCCAGATGGTGGCTTCGTTCATCAGCGTGATTTCGTGATTGCGCAAACGTCGCGCAATTGCATTGATTTCTTGCTGCTCCTCGCTGGACAGGGCAATATCGTCAACCTGTGTCCAGGGATACTCTGCAATCCCCTGCTCAACGATGTGGGCAATACTTTTCACCTCACGTGCCGAAACCTCAGAAAAGAGTAGCCGTTTCATAGGTCTGTTCCTCCCTCCCCGCGCTTGCCGTGCGACATGCCGCGCAGGATGGCACTGCGGGTCGCCTCACGCTCCGGCGAGAGAGTTGCCAGCAACCTGGGCAGGTCGGCAATATCTTCCAGCGTCGTGATAGAGCTTTCACCGGTTGTCAGGTCGCGGTGGATAACCTGAGACCGCGCGACAATCTCTGGCTCCATCTCATCCAGCAGGTCCGGGTTGTGCGTCGTAATCACCACCGAAAGGTCACGATGCTGTGCAATCTCGCGCATCAGTTGTACCAGCAGGCAGGTGCGCGTTGCATGCAGGCCGTGGTCAATATTTTCAATCACCACCAGGCTGCCTTTGGGACGGGTGAGCAGTGAGGTGAGGATTGCCAGAAAGCGCAACGTGCCATCCGACATGGTGCGGGCGTCTATCAAGACCGGCGGCTCATGCAGTTGCCATTGCTCTTTTGCAAACAGCATGGCATGCAACTTCTGCTCCTTGCCAATCTTGCGAGCAAACACGCGGCGCAGATTGCCCTCTGGCAAACGCGCTGCATAGGCCGAGAGGACTCCTTCCAGATATTGCTGCTGCTCTGCGGGAAATGAAGCAATCACCGCGGCCGTATTGGAGCCGTCGCTGCAGAGTGCATCGGCAATGGGGATTGGTTGACGCATCATGCCAGGAATAGGGTCCAGCACACAGATGCGTTGCAGGCTGCGACAAACTTCCTGCACATCAGGCGGCAAGCGGTCTTCCATTCTGCCGAGCGACGTGTAGAGGCCCGATAGCTCAACCATGCGGTCAATACGCCCGGCGATTCCCTTGATGCTCGTTTGCTCCGTTGGCTGCAACGCTTCCTTATCCACATTCATATCAATCAGGACCTCGTCTTCCGCCGCATCCTGCTCACCTGCGCTGCTGACCAATCGTTCTGCCGCAACCAGATAGGTGGCTGGCTCAATTGTCAGATGGTAGTGATAGGAGGTATTGGATTGATCCTTACTCTGGACGACTGCTCGCAGGGTAAAATGGTCATTCTTTTTGAATGTCGCGCGTTCGGTTCCGCCGCGAATACCCTGCTGCGTTGTTTCGCCTGCAAACGCCTCGCGCACATTGCGCCCGCGCGACATCCTGCCAAGAATTGCCAACCCTTCCATTGCATTGGTTTTACCACTGGCACTCGTGCCAATAACGATGGTAAATGGTTCAAGATGCAGAGTCGCCTGGCGAAAACTCTTCCAATTCTCAAACGTGACTTGCCTGATCATGGTCTTCCTCCCAACAACATGCGCACAGTTGCTACCACTGCTTCTGCCAGTTCACTATCAATTGCCTCATCCTGCGAATTTTGTCGTCTGCTGCTGGCGGGTCCGCGCACCCGCTCACCCATCTGTCGCCGCTCCGCGGGGGGGAAGGTGGCGAAGGTGCGCCGCAACAGCGGCAAAACGGCGGTGAATGCTTCGGCGGGCAATGCCGTCACCCACTGATCGAGCAACTGCCACAGCCTATCATCGTGCAACAACACCAGCCCGCTCCCCTGCAAGAAGCCTTCCACCCAGGCTGCTACCTGCGATGGCTCATGCGCGACGGAACATGCCAGCCCCATACGGCGAGCGATCTCTTCCTGCCCCAATACACTCCCATCCAGCAATAAGCGACAACACTTGCCCACCAGCAAGCCGTGGACATTCGACTGATCTGCCAGCACCTGCAAAACATGATACCAGGAAACCAGCAAATGTTCCGTATTCAACAGCGTTACTGACTGATGGACAGCCACCAGTCGCTCAACCATTGCCGCCGCTGCTTCATCATTGAGCGAGGCGCAGGCGGTGGGCAAACCCACACTGATGCGCACCACCAGACCATCTACCACCTGCCCCACAACGCTGATATCTGTTTTGCGCACATTGCCATAGCGCAACACGCGTGCCAGCGGCGGCAATGCATCCATCAAGTGCCCCACATCGCTGGTGAGGGCAGCTTTCATCTGCAAACAGGTCATCAAATAGTTGATAACCGCGGTGAGCGAAGCCAGCAACGCCTGGTCTACCAGGCGGGTCAGTGTGGGCAGGTCAGGCACACGTTCGGCGACATGCCGGGTGTAGGACTGAGCCGCTTCCTCAATAGTCGTTCCCCAGATACTTGCCTCAATCAGCCTGACCGCGAACTCTGGCTGCCACTGCAATCGCCAGACCTCGTGAAACGTGCCACTCTTGCCGCTGACAGACTGGCGTTCCCCCCAGGGAATACCCAGCAGGGTGAGGCGGTGGAGCAAGTGGCTCCGTTCCAAATCGGTAGGCTTGCGCAGGTCCAGGTCGCGGGTTTCCGCTGCATCCCGCGGCGGCAGGCGGAGCCGCTTTTGCTGCTGCTGCAAATCCTGCTGCAATGGCACCATCGGGGTTTCCTGCGGCACCGTGCCCATTACATCGCCGACGGTCAACTTCTCCGCAATGAGGTGCAGCGGCACACTGCTGCCAAAGCACATAACCGTTTGCACCGCCTCATTCAGCTCTGGCAAACCCGGCAGCGGACGGTCACGTAGCGCGGCCAGCGTTTCCGCCAGCCGTACTGCCTCTATCACATGCGCGGAGGAGGCTTGCAGGTCTTCCTCGCGCAACAGGTGAGCCACCTTGCTCAGCCAGCGGATCACCACCTGGTCTTCGGTAGACCACAGATGGTGATACCAGCCCGGTGCTTCAATGCCAGCCCCGTAGCCGCTGGCAAACGACAACCGCCGATAGCTCCAGGGCACCCATGTCGCACGTACTTTCACCTTTGGCAGGCCCTTGAGCAGCGCGGTATCGTGGCTGGCCGGTGGCATGGTTGCCAGCGCAGGCGCGTGCCACGCGCCACACACCACGGCTATGCGCTGATAGCCCGCACGTTGTGCTTTGCGGATAGCCTGCCGCATGGCAGCTTCGCGCAGTGGCTCCCGCGGGTCGTTGGACGGCGGCAATTCTTCGCGGAGCGCAGTCATTGCTTCCAGAATAGCTGCAAACAGGTCCACACTATCGCGGCGTTGCTCCACCATATGGTCCCACCAGCGTTCGCTATCGCTGTAGCCAGAAGCCTCGGCCAGCCAGCGCAACGGGTCGTCATAGGGGTCAGGCTGTTGCGGGTCAGGCTGTTGCGGGTCAGGCTGTTGCGGGTCAGGCTGTTGCGGGTTAGTGGACACGATGGCAGATTGTGGGGTATCCTCGGTCGTGGGATGGGCATCAGCCTGGGGTTCGCTCGTTTCGGCAGGTGCCGCTTGCCGCGCCAGTGCCATCAGGTGGGCATGCGCCAGGTCCATCAATTGTACGGGCAACGAATGGGTCTGCGCATACTGCAGAGCCTGCCACTCTGGGGAAAAGACGGCAAAGGGGTAAAACCCGGCCTGCTGGGGACGGTCGGCAGCATAGAGCAGCAACGCAACCGGTGGCCGCATCTCTGCATGTGACAGCAACGGCAGGATTTCCTGCGCATCCGGAGCGCATTCGAGCAGCAGCATATCCGGGCGTAGATCTGCCAGGGCACGGCGCAAACTGCGGGCCGAACCAGGACCGTGGTGCCGTATGCCAAAGATATGGCAGGAAGGCGAACCAGATGTTTGTTGGCTGTCAGCCGGCATGCCCCATGCTCCAATACCTTTCAAATGCGGGGCAGAACGGACCTTTCCAGCAAGAACGGACCTCCCACCATGCCTTTACCCTCAT
>CAYFVX010000359.1:0-5200 GCA_964346425.1 uncultured Chloroflexaceae bacterium
GTGTTCTTTCCCGCGAATGTGAACAGTTACCGCTCTGCTCACTTTTGACAAGTGGCTACCGGGAAGGTATAGTTAAGGAGACTGCCCAGATTCTATGCGGTCAGTACTCATGGAAGCACTTAAAAAAAGAACACAGTTCCACCATACAGGTCAGGATGCTGAGAGGAATGAACAATGCCTGACACGTCCGAGCACCCGCTAAACTTGTCTCTTCAAGCCGAAAACGAAGCATTACGTCGGCGGATTGCGCTGCTTGAGCAACAGGTTGAACAACTCACTGCCAGGCAACCAGAACCCGGTCACACAGATCGGGAACAAGAATATCAGCAACCGCAGCAGACGATGGAGCACAACCGGCTCTATGCGCTGCTTGATCAACTTCCAGCTTTTATCTACCTTTTAACCCCCGATTATACGGTGCAGTTTACCAACCGCTCTTTTCGCGAGCGTTTCGGGAATATTCAGAAAGATATATGCCAGGAACCCTGCCACAAACACCTCTTTGGTCGTGTCATTCCCTGCAAAGAATGCCCCGCCTTTCGCATATTTTATGACCAGATACCACAAATCTGGGAAGCTACGCTCAATGATGACCGCACCTATCAAATTTCCGCCTATCCCTTTCCCGACAGCGATGGCTCACCCCTGGCCCTCGTTTTTGGTATTGACATCACCGAACACAAACAGACTGAAGAAGAACTGCGCAACCAGAAGATGCTTCTCCAGGCATTCTTCGACTACGCACCAGCCGCCATCTTTGTCAAAGACCTGAATGGATACCTGCTCAAAGTCAATCACCAGTTTGGCTCTTTGATGGGATTTTCGTCTCATCATATAGAGGGACGCTCGCAGGAAGACCTTTTTCCGCAAAGACTGATAGAACGCTGGCAAGCGGAAGATGCACAGATTATCGCGAGCGGTGAACCATTTACGACCGAAGAACAGACATCGCTGGCCCACACAATACAAAACCATTCCATCGTCAAATTTCCTATTTACAATGCGGATGGCTCAATCCACGCTATCGGCAGCATCTCAAACGACATCACTGCTAGAGTGCAGGCAGAAGAAGCCTACCACAATCTGGTGGACCATTCATTGCAAGGACTGGCAATTCTGCAAGATGAGCAAGTCGTCTTTGTCAATGCAGCCATGACCAGTATCACCGGCTATACGGTTGAAGAGTTGCGTACCTTCTCATTTGATGCACTCATGCACATGGTTGCCGAAGAAGACCGGGTAAAAGTGCGGCAAAATATCCAGAACACGCTGACACAGCAATCACCGCCGCCAAACTTACACTTCGAATACCGCACTATCCGCAAAGATGGCCGAGTGGTCTGGGTCGAGGTTTTCTCCTCATTGATACACTACCGCAGCAAACCAGCCATCCAGGCCGCTTTTATTGACATCACCCAGCGCAAACATATGGAGCAATCGCTGCAAGAATCGCACGAAGAACTGGAACGACGCGTCAAAGAACGCACTGCGGAACTTTTGCATATCAACCAGGCCATGCAGCAGGAAATCGCTGAACGCAAACGCACCGCAGAAACCCTGGAACACTCCCTGGCACTGCTGCAGGCAACCCTGGAATCGGTCTCCGATGGCATCGGCGTGGTTGGGCCTGATGAACGAATGGTGCTCTACAATAAAAAGTTTGAAGAAATCTGGAGACTCCCACCAGACTGGCATACTATCTCCTCGCAATATGAGCGCATGAACCTGATCATAGACCAGATCAAAGACCCAGAAACATTCTGGAAACGGGTTGAACAGTTCAAAACCCATCCAGAAATGGATACCTACGACATTATCGAACTGAATGATGGGCGTATTCTGGAACGCTTCAGTACGCCCTACAGAGTGGGCAGGACAATCGCCGGTCGGCTTTCTAGCTTTCGCGATATCACCGAGCGTATCCAGATGGAACGCCGACTGCGTAAGAGTGAACAACGCTATCGTGCGATTGTCGAAAATCAGATTGAACTGATTGACCGCTTCCAACCTGACGGTACCCTGACGTTTGTGAATGAAGCCCTGTGCCAATACTACGGAAAACCGCAAACTGCACTGCTGAACCAGAACATTCTGACCAATATCCCCCCGGCAGAACAACAACGCCTCCGGGAACATCTGGCAACCCTCACCCCCAATAATCCAGTCGGCACCATCGAACACCGTGCCACCAATAGGCACGGGGAGCTGCGCTGGCAACAATGGAGCAATCGCGCCATTTTTGATACAGAAGGCAGGGTCATTGAATATCAGGGCGTCGGGCGCGACATCACCGAACAGAAACGTATGGAAGAAGCCCTGCGCAACGCACATAATGAACTGGAGCAACGAGTACAGGAACGCACTGCGGAACTGCTGGAAATCAATCATGCCCTGCAGAATGAAATAGCCGAACGCAAATATATGGAACAGGCATATCACGACCTGGTCGAACATTCGCTGCAAGGGGTGAGTATTTTTCAAGATGAACGCGCCGTCTTTGCAAACCAGGCATTTGCCGATATTTGCGGCATCACTATCCAGGATGTGCTGGCTCTGACGCCTGAAGGTATCGGCCAGCATATCCACCCGGACGACCGGGCCAGAGTCTGGCAAAACATCCAGGACCGGCTGGCTGGCAAGCCAATCCCACAACGTTACGAAGCTCGCCTGATACGCGCAGATGGCGAGATACGCTGGGCAGAGATTTTTGGCTCACATATTCAATACCGCGGGAGACCAGCCGCCCAGGCCACGTTCATAGACATCACCGAGCGCAAACGGGCTGAAGAGGCACTGGCAGCCGAGCAAGAACGGTTCCACTGGGTGGTAGAGCATGCCGAAGATGGCTATATTATTCTCAACCAGGATGACACCATACGCTACGCAAACCATCAGGCGCGACTCTACCTCCACCTGCCCGTCATCCAAAAGAATGAGCCACAAGAGGCTCTGACGCTACCATTTCAGCAGATAGTGGATGAACACTTCGACTGCCACCCACACGAAGCATGGCAAACATGGCCCCACCCCCCCATGAAATCACCAGTGCAAGATCAGGAGAAGCACATCATACGCTACCTTGTCCGTCCGGAATCAGGCAGTGCGCATGCCCTCTGGTTACAGGTCGAAACGCTAGATTTGCCCACGGGAGCCGACACGTTGCAACTGGTACGCCTGCGGGACATCACCGAACAAATGTCGCGCAGGCGGCAAATGTGGACCTTCCATGCCCTGATATCGCACAAAATCAACACACCACTTTCCAGTATGATCAATGGACTCTATCTGCTGGTAGACCCGGACAATGACCGCATCCCGGACGACCTGCAAGAATTTGCGCATATAGCCCTGGAAAGTGCGCAACACCTGCATACCCAATTGCGGCGCATTCGTCACTTCTTGACCATCTCCGACCTGGCTCCCCCTGGGGAGCAATGCCCCCTCGTTTCCCTCCCAACCTTGATTAACCAGGTTGCACACGAAGTAGGATTGGAACATATCCAGCTCGCCGGGTTTGAGCAAACGAACTCCGATTGCCTGGTCCTCTCTCGTCAGGCAGTCGAACTCATTGTTCGGCAGATACTCGAAAATGCCAGAAAGTTTCACCCCAATGGTTCGCCACAGGTAGATATTTTGCTCATGCACCATGATCACCAGCAGACCATCATTACATTTCAAGATGACGGGATAACCCTCAGCCCAGACCAGTTGGCAAAGGTCTGGGTGCCGTATTATCAAGGCGAAAAAGATTTCAGTGGACAGGTACCGGGCATGGGGTTGGGGCTGGCAATTGTGGCGACTCTGCTCTGGAATGTCGGGGGGCGGTATCACATCAGCAACCGCACGGCAAGCAACGGCATCGCCATAGAGCTTTGTATTCCAACTGTTAAGGCATAAGCAGGGGGGGAGATGCTTGTTTTGAAAGGTTTTGGAGCACCACGCCAAACACGTTTTTGTCTGGCATTGTTGCGGTTACGCCGCAACAATGCCAGACAAAAAACCATCACATCAAGCCACGATAGGTCCCCCCATCTACCAGCAATGTCTGCCCGGTGATGTAGGAAGCGCGAGTAGAAGCCAGAAACGCAACCACGGCCGCCAGTTCGGATGGTTCTCCCATACGACTCATGGGCATCGTAGCCGTCAATCTACTCAACACCTCTTCCTGGCTTGCACCCGTGCGTTGCGCCCGGTCCTGAATAATGCCCTGCACCCGCTCTGTCATCGTATAGCCCGGTGCAACGTTATTGACCGTAATGTTTTCCGCAGCAAGTTGGGTTGCAAGCGAACGTATCAATCCGACAACCGCAGGACGCACGACATTGGACAGGAGCAAATCGTCTATCGGTTGCCTGACCGTCGTGCTGGTGATAGCAATAATCCGTCCCCAACCAGCCGCCTGCATATGCGGCAAAGCTTCACGGATAAGATGCACTGCACTCATAAAATTAAGATCGAACGCATTGTACCAATTCTCATCATCAATATCATCGAACTGACCGGCGGGTGCGCCACCCGCATTCACCACCAGCACATGTAAACCACTCCAGCGGGCAACCGTGGCTGCAATTGCCTGCTCGATCTGGTCCGGTCGGGTCACATCGGCAACCAGCGGCAACACCTCACCCCCGGTATCACTGGCTATCTGGCTGGCAGCAGCCTGCACCTCTGGTTCATTTCGCGCACAGATAGCTACGCGTGCGCCCTCACGAGCCAATTCATATGCCGCCGCTTGCCCCAGACCACGGCTGGCACCTGCAACAAATGCAACTTTGTCTGAAAGACCAAAATCCATGGGTAGCACCTTTGCTAGGTAAACCTCATTATCTCCATGCTTTGCCAATGTATCATAGCATGCGCATCATGACTTCGTCAATTGGATGCCAGAGAAGAAAGAATGGTGTCAACATCAGGAGACAAGTTCGCTTACTTTCTTCCGGGCTTTATAACGATATTTTACCCCAAGATGCTTGCTCATATGCTCAAAAATATCTGTATCGCGAAAGGGTTTGCCCACAAAATCATCGCAGCCAGCCGCCAGAATATGGGAACGCTCATCATCAAATGCACTGGCTGTCAGCGCAATAATCTTCGTTGAATGGCCCTTAGGCGTATCTTTGATATGCCGCGTTGCTGTATAGCCATCCATCACGGGCATACGCATATCCATCCAGATGAGATGCGGCTCCCATTGCTCCCA
>CAYFVX010000360.1:0-1917 GCA_964346425.1 uncultured Chloroflexaceae bacterium
CAGGAGGCTTACATACGCGATACGCAGATGACCTTTGAGCAGTTGCGCCAGCAACGGGCAGAAGCACGGCAAGAGGGGCTTGATGAGGGACGAGAAGAGGGAGCACAGCAGCAGGCTCTCGCCACTGCCCGCAACCTGCTGAGCATACTGGATGATGCAGCCATCAGCCAGGCAACGGGCCTGCCGCTGGAGGTGGTGCAGGGGCTACGCGAGGAGTAGTGGACAATGGACAATGCAGAATGTAGAATGTAGAATGTAGAATGACGGTCACTCGTCCACGGTCTGCGGTCAAACACTCACAGCACGGTGCTTTTTTTTATGCGGCTTGTGGATAATGGACAATGCAGAATGCCGGTCATCGGTCGCCTGTCACCCGTCCACGGTTTGCAGTCAAACACTCACCGCACGGTGCTTTTTTTTATGTGGCTTATTGAAAATTATTTTCAGTAGCTCATTCCATATTCGCACGAGACGGATACATTCGTGGTATTCGTGGTATTCGTGGTTACTATCATTTGTGTTGAAAGGGAGGAAGGAAAGGTTATGAACGTATCAATGGTGGATTTGTTCAAACGTGGTTTGTCGTTGGCAACGATCTTGCTACTGCTGGTGGTGCTTACTGGATGTGGGGGGACACCACCCACATCCAAAACATCCGACCAGAATGTTGCGCAACCGACAGCGGCCCCGTCGGATGCTGAAACCCAACCGCAGGACGCGGGAATGGGCGAAGAGTCGGGTGAAGGCGCAGGTGAAGAGGCAGCCAGTGATGATATGGCAGCAGAAGAGATGGAAAACATGGACGCTGGCGAGGATGCTGGCGAAGGTGAAGGCGAAGATGCTGGTTCAGCCAGTGATGGCATGGCGGACATGGAGCAGGGTGGCGACATGGACGGCGACATGAGTGGCGACATGGACGGCATGGCGCATGGTGGGGGCACCAACAGTGCGGCCTACATGATGCTGACCAATGCCAGCGACACACCGGATGCGCTCATCAAAGCCAACACCGATGTGGCGGAAACCGTCGAATTGCACACCGTCATCAACGAAGAGGGCGTCATGAAAATGCGCCCGGTGGAAAAAATCGAAATCCCTGCCAATGGTGAGCAGCAACTCAAGCCGGGCGGCTTCCACGTGATGCTGCTGGGCCTCACGCAAGACCTCAACGCTGGCGATGAGGTCAACCTGACGCTGACGCTGGAACAGGCTGGCGACGTGCAAATCACTGCTCCTGTCAGCATGATGCCGTCGGAAGAAGACATGACCATCTCTACGGGAGACATCACCATCAGCAACCCGTGGGTACGGGCGGCCGTGCGCATGGAAGGCGATGGTGGCGAGATGGAGCATGGTGGCGAGATGGAGCATGAGGGTGAGCATGAAGGTGAGAGGGTGCGGGACGATGATATCTCAGATGAGGAAATGGAGCATGAAGAAGGGATGCATGCCGCAGATGAGCACGCCGCAGACAAGCCGCTTGACCTCTCCGCCGTCACGCCGGTGGCAGAAGGCACCACCTTGCGTGTCCTGGCGACCACCAGCATTGTTGGCGATGTCGTCAACAATATCGGCAGTGATGCTATCGAATTGACCGTGCTCATGCCCGTCGGCACCGACCCGCATACCTTCGAGCCAACCCCGCAAGACCTGGCAGCTCTGGCTGATGCGGATGTCGTCTTTATCAACGGGGCTGGTCTGGAAGCATTTCTCGGCTCGATGCTGGAAAGCTCCGGTGCCAGCGAAGACAAAATCATTCCGCTGGCCCAGAGCAGCGAATTGCTCTCTTTTGCGGCTGGTGGCGATATGCATGCTGAAGGAGACCATGCACACGAAGACGAACACGAGGCTGGCAGCGATACGCATGCTGAAGGAGACCATGCACACGAAGACGAACACGAGGCTGGCAGCGATACG
>CAYFVX010000360.1:2017-5191 GCA_964346425.1 uncultured Chloroflexaceae bacterium
CATGCTGAAGGAGACCATGCACACGAAGACGAACACGACGAAACAATGGCAACGAAGGAAGACGAGCACGCCCATCACCATGAGGGAATTGACCCGCATATCTGGTTCAACCCTATGAACGTGGTCGCCTGGGCAGACACGATTGAGCAGACACTGGTCTATGCCGACCCGTCTAACGAGGTGGCGTATGCTGCCAATGCCAACCAGTATCGTATCGAATTGCAACAACTGGATGAGTGGATCAGCGAGCAAGTCGCACAGGTGCCAGCAGAAAACCGCAAACTGGTCACCGACCATACCGCCTTCAACTACTTCGCGCAACGGTATGGTTTCGAGCAGGTAGGCGCAGTCATCCCTGCCTATAGCACGATGGCCGAACCCTCCGCGCAGGAACTGGCAGCCCTGGAAGATGCTATCGAGGAACACAATGTCCCCGCTATCTTTGTCGGCAACACGGTCAACCCGGACCTGGCGCAGCGGGTGGCGAATGACACAGGCATCGAACTGGTCAGGCTCTACACGGGTTCCTTGAGCGAAGCGGATGGCGACGCACCCACCTATCTCGACTTGATGCGCTATGATACCAATGCGATGGTCAATGCGTTGAAAGAGTAAACAGTATGGCACCCAAAAAAAGCAAGACTGGTTCCTTGTTTGCGTCCGGTGTGACGCACGAGGCCGGCACTTCCGTGCTCGAAGTGACCGGCCTCAATCTGCGCTACAACGGGGCGGCAGTGCTGCAAGACGTCACCTTCCATCTGGTGCGCGGCGAGCGGTTGGCGGTGGTTGGTCCGAATGGTGCGGGCAAAAGCACGCTGTTCAAAGCCATCGCCGGCCTGCTCACGCCCGCGGCTGGCTCAGTCAATGTCTATGGGCACACGCCAGATGGACACATCTGCATTGCCTATGTCCCACAGCGTAGCCAGGTAGATTGGAATTTCCCGGTCAACGTGTTTGACGTGGTGATGATGGGGCGCACGCGCCGTATCGGACTCTTCCACTGGCCGGGACGCAAAGACCATCAGCTTGTCCAGGAGTGTCTTGAACTGGTTGGTATGCAGGATATGGCAAAGCGGCAGATTGGCGAACTCTCCGGCGGGCAGCAGCAGCGCGTTTTCATCGCCAGAGCACTCGCGCAGGAGGCCGAACTCATGCTTATGGATGAGCCGCTGACCGGGCTGGATGTTCCCGCGCAAAACGACATCTTTCGCATTCTGGACACGCTACGCGAACATCAGGTAACGGTCATGGTCGCAACGCACGACCTGAACCAGGCGGCGGAATACTTTGACCGTGTGATGCTGCTCAACCGCCGCTTGCTCGGCGTGGGCAATGCCAGCGAGGTTTTCACGATGGAGCATTTGCAGGATGCCTATGGCGGCCACGTGCGCTTGCTCGACCCGCAGAATGGCTCGGCGGGGATGGGGGGCACCTTTTGCGGGCATGGCATTGTAAAATCAGATTCGGATAATCAGACAGGAACCACGAATAACACGAATAACACGAATATCTCTCTGTGTTCATCTGTGTGGGTAGCACCACAAAACATCGTGGATGGGATGTTACCGAGGGGTGTGTGGGTTTTGCAGCGTAGCTGCAAAACCCACACACCCCACTGCAAAGGGGAGCGTGAGGGAACCAGGTTCCCTCACACACCCACTGGTGACACCCATTGAGGGGTTGAGCGGAAACTATGTCTCTCAAGCTCCCCTGGGTGAAACCCACATGAGGATACTTCCACGCTAGTCTGTGATGCTACCCAATCTGTGTTTATCTGTGGTGAAACCCAGTAGCCGACTTTTGGGAGAACAACGAACGTTATGACAGACATACTGCTTGAACCACTCGCCTATCCATTTATGGTGCGCGGTCTGCTGGCTGCGGTCATGGTTGGCATCGTCAGTGCCGTCATCGGTAGCTATGTGATGCTGCGCGGTATGGCGTTTCTGGGCAGTGCCCTCTCGCATTCGGTGCTGCCCGGCGTCGCCATTGGCTATCTAGTGGGTGGCGGAGAAGGGGACATTTTCTGGTACGCGCTTGCCACCGCCATTATCGCCTCTTTTGTGATAGGCGGCATCAGCAAAGGCACGCAGGTGAAGGAAGATACCGCCATCAGCATTGTGTTTGCTGCCATGTTTGCGCTGGGCATCGGAATCATTTCTACCATGCGCGGCTATGCGGTAGACCTGGTGCATATCCTCTTCGGCAATGTGCTGGGCGTCACCGCAGGCGACCTGTGGCTCATCGCGCTCTTCGGCGCACTGGTGCTGTTCACTATCTTTGCCCTCTACAAAGAGTTCCTGGTGGTCTCCTTCGACCCGCTACTGGCGGCCACGCTACGCCTGCCGGTCACCTTTTTCAACTACCTGCTGCTGGCTCTGATAGCCGTCACCATCGTCGTCTCGCTGCAAACCGTCGGCATCGCGCTCATGCTTGCCATGCTCATCACGCCAGCCGCAACCGCTTTCCTGCTCACGCGCCGCCTGCCCATCATGATGCTGATAGGTGCGGCCATTGGCGCACTCTCCGGCGTCACTGGCCTCTATCTCTCCTACTATATCAGCATCGCGTCTGGCCCCGCCATCGTGCTCGTCTGTACGGCCTGCTTCCTGCTGGTGATGCTCGTTGCCCCGCGGCGCGGGTTGCTGTGGCGGTAATATCATGTTTGTGTGATGTGTTCCGTATGAAACGCAGAGGCGCAGAGGCGCAGAGATGCAGAGAGTGGTATTCACCGCCGAAAAATCCCCGCGCATCACAAGATACTGGTTGTGGCGCGGTGTGGGGTTTTGTCCGATGGCAAGGTGTCCGAACAGACGGTCAAACGCATCAGCTTTTTGTGCATCGTAGTAATTTTCGAGCATGGAAAGCAGCAAACTTTTCCCAAATCGGCGTGGACGCAGAAAAAGCAGGGTCCGCCCTTTTGTCTTCCAGCAGGCGAAGAGCGTCTGTACGGTCAACATAGAAATACGCATCAGTGATAATGCTATAGAAATCTGCCAACCCATAGGGGAAACGTAGGGTGCTCACTGCTCATTCCTTCCCACTCAGACGATTTGCACCACTACCGATAGATTACCACAAAGGTGGAACAAGCGAAAGCTACAAGGCATGTGCTTTCGTCATGGCTTTCGCAAAGTCTTATGTCGTATGACATAAGACTTTGCGAAAGCCATG
>CAYFVX010000361.1:0-5190 GCA_964346425.1 uncultured Chloroflexaceae bacterium
ATCCTTATGGAGTGGATAGAGGGTGATGGTGGCAGGCGGCAAAACCAGGAGATGTTGGGCCACCAGCTTGCGCTGATGCACAGGCAGGGTGAGTCGCCGCAGTCGCCGCCGGCGTATGGGCTGGACCATGACAATTACATTGGCAGCACGCCGCAATATAATGGATGGGATGAGGATTGGGTCAATTTCTACCGCGAAAAGCGGTTACGTCCGCAGATTGAGCTGGCACAACGTAGCGGGCGCATGAACCGTGACCGTCAGGAACGGCTGGAACGGGTGCTGGCACGTATGGACGAGTGGCTGGGTGGGGTAAAGCGTCAACCCGCGTTGATTCATGGCGATTTGTGGGGCGGGAATGTTATGACCGGTCCCGGTAGTCGCCCCACTATTATTGACCCGGCGGTGTATTATAGTGATCGCGAGGCAGAGATTGCCTATACGGAACTTTTCGGTGGGTTTAGTTCATCTTTCTACCATGCCTATAATGAAACGTGGCCGCTAGAGCCTGGCTATGAAGACCGCCGAGATTTGTACAACCTCTATCATTTGCTCAACCATCTCAACCTCTTTGGTGAGAGTTATGGCTCTCAGGTGGATGGGGTAGCCCGCCGCTATGCAACCTGATACCGATTGTCTGGCTGGCGGTTTCTGTTTTTGGGGGAGTGTGGTGGGTTCGCCGAAGTCGAACTCACCACACTCCCCCTACCCCATGCCTCACATGTGGAGACTTTTTCGCGGAAAAGAACCCCGTTGGGAATCGTCGCAGCGGTTTGTAACCGAGGGTTCTTCCCACATGTGACGTTTCTTTCGCGGCTCCAAGCCAGATTTTTTGTCGGAGAGAAACGTCACATGAATCGTGGCTTCTGCGACTCCAGGCCGCTGCTACAGGCTGGCTCTTTCGCGCTGTGCAAAGCGGTCACGTATTTGCGCGAAAATACGGTGGTCTGGGCAAAAAGTAAAAAAACCTTCAGGTTTCTGCGCTTTAACCCGCCATAAACTTTTCACAAAAGTGATATTTCAGTTAAAAATAACAAGTATCCCCACTCCCCTTACGAAAAAGAAAGACAAGAAAACGTAAAAAACCAGTTATTTTGCAGCATAAAGCCCTTAAAGTCTTTACATTTCGTTGTTTTGTATTATAATGAACATTACAGCTTCATGATAAATTGCACCCTTTCAGGGATGGAACAGTAAAATAGCTGCTGTAAAATGCTCCCCCGGTCAGACGAGGAACGCATCAGGGGTGAGCCGATGGAGCAGACGAGGTTGGAACATCGCTGAAACGTACCCGTAAGGAGGATGGAGACGTTATGCAATTGCGCGGAAACACACCAGATATCGCACAACTCGAACGCGAAAACGACACCGAACGATTATATACCCTCTTTTGTTTGCAGGAAGACCCGCAACTCAGCCAGTCTGCTGCGCTTGCGCTGGGAGCGTTGAGTACCAGTGAATCGCTACGCCTGCTTGAAAATGCGCTGCATCACACCAATGAAACTATTCGTGAACAGGTAGCAACTGCCCTGGCTGGCAGTTCTCATTCGCAAGCTATCTTTCACCTGATCCATGCGCTGAAAGATAACTCCAGGCGGGTGCGCAAAGCAGCTATTTTTTCATTGGGAGCGCAAGGTGCGCCCGAAACATTGGATATTCTGCTCAATCTTGTCAATCGTCAGGATACGCATGGCAATGAAGCGTTGTTGTACGCGCTGACGCAGATAGGCAAGAAACTGACACCGTTCGAGTGTCATACCCGCATTGTCGTACCGCTTGGTGAGATACTCAAAGATATTCGTGACTACCCGATCGATATCGGCTCCGGTAGCCTTGAATTGTATGGTTGGGAAATGGGTGAGGAGCAACGTGTCTCCGAAGAGGTCTTTGAGCGAAATGCGCGGCTCAAGGATGCCATCTTTCATGCATTTGAAGAGATGGAGTGGTCGCCTGACCGTAGCCATATTGCTGCAGAGTATTGGATATGGAAACACGCATGGGACAAGTGTCTGGAAATTGGCTCACTGGCGGGCGAACCGCTCGTTGCGGCGTTCAAAGGCAAAGACGAGACCATTCGTCAGCAGGCATATCTCACGCTGGTCAAAATAGGAACGCCGGTGGCCGACCAACTCTTGCATGCACTGAGTGATGATACGGCCGAGATGCGTGAGGCCGCCTATCGCGCACTGATCAAGATTGGGACGAAAGCGGTTCCGGAGTTTGTTCATGCCCTTGAAGATGCCTATCCGCGTGTACGACGCAGTGCTATTGAAGGGTTGGGGCAGATAGGTGACGAGTCGGCTCTGCCTGCGATTATCCTGCATTTGAATGATCCCCACTGGCAGGTACGCCAGTCCTCACATCATGTTCTACTGCGCTTTGGCAAAGCGGCTATTGCACCGCTGGTGGACGCTCTCTGGAGCGAAGATGAAGAACTGCGGCAGGAGGTGGTGCGTCTGTTGGATGAGCTTGGCTGGCAGCCAGATTATACCGAGGCAGGGGCAAGGTATGCGATCGCCAGGCGTCAGTGGTTCAAGTGTCTGGAAATAGGCAAGCCTGCGGTGGTGCCTCTGCTGCTTGAGGTGCAGCACAAGGACCGCCAGATAAGCAGACAGGCCCTCATTGCGCTGGTGAAAATTGGCGATAGTGCCGTTGCGCCGCTCGTGCAGATGGTGCTGGAGTCTCCGCATGAGGTTGCTATGAAGATTGTGCAGGACCTGGCGATTATTGGGGGCCGGCAGGCGCGGATGATCCTGGAGCAAATTCGCAATGCATGCGATGAGCATGTGTGCTCTGCCATTGATACGTTGCTCTCCAAAGTGGAAGCTTCGCGCAAAAACAAGCAACGGCAGGTCAATATGCAGGCAAAGCAGGCAACAGCAACGCCCGTTGCCGATGGATGTGCGGTTTAGATGGAAACAACACCAGATGGAAACAACACCAAAAGGCTTGATTGTCCTCAACACGGGCAATGGTAAAGGCAAAACAACCGCTGCGATTGGTCTTCTGCTGCGTGCATGGGGGCGGGATATGCGCGTGGGTGGCATTCAGTTTATCAAGAGCGAGGATGCCGATTATGGTGAACAGCGGGCATTTGAGCGCATTGGCATTGAACTGGTGCCAATGGGTGATGGATGTACCTGGTTGAGCAAGGATATGGAAGAAACCGCCGCCCGCGCACTCCATGCCTGGGAGGTGGCAAAGCAGAAGATAACCAGTCAGGCGTATGATGTTTTTTTGCTAGATGAGTTTACCTATCCGTTGCACTTTGGCTGGCTGGATGTGCAGGGGGTTGTGGACTGGCTACGCGAACATCGCCCCCCCACTATGCACCTGGTGCTGACCGGTCGGCATGCTCCCCCCGCGCTGATGGAGCTTGCCGACCTGGTCACGGATATGCAAGTGGTCAAGCATCCCTATGCTGACCAGGGGCTTCTCGCGCAGCAGGGTATCGAATTTTAGCAAGACAGGGCATGCGGGCAAGCGAAGCGTATGCATATTAGTCTGCTTTGTTCTTTTCCCTGTTCTCCAGGATATCAAACGTGACCCCGGTGAGTTCCTCGGAAATCTTCCAGAAGCGTTGGCGGGCATCTGCATGATAGGCTGCGGGATTGGCCCGTACCGCAGCCGGGTACCCGCGCATTTGCAAGAAATTGGGGCCATACAACGTCCCCCCCTTTGCATCGGGTGCTGTGACCGCGTAGAGCATTGGCAGCACCCCCATGCGGATATCCTGCGCCATGAATGGCCCCAGCGTGCGATATAACATTCCTTCGAGGTTCGTACCGGATTGTTCAACACTCTTTGTCTGCAAATTGGTGAGGACCAGCCCGGGATGTGAGGTGTTGGCGATGGTATCAAACCCGGCCGCGGCCAGCCGTTTGTGCAACTCGAAGGTGAAGAACACGTTGGCGAGCTTGCTCTGTCCATATGCCTCCCAGCGACCGTAGCGTTTTTTGCTCATGAGGTCGTCGAAGTTGATCCGGGCGGTGAAATTGGCTCCGCTGGTTACGTTATGAATACGTGCCTGCGGTGTCTTGACGATGACCTCAAGCAACAGGCCAGTGAGTGCAAAGTGACCGAGATGGTTGACGCCGAGTTGCATCTCGAAGCCATCAACCGTTTCCTGGCGCGGAATTGCCATGACGCCGGCATTGTTCATCAAGATGTCCAGGCGGTCATATTTCGCTTGAAATGCTGCGGCAAAATCGCGCACTGAGCTGAGGTTGCCAACATCCAGCGTCATCACATCCAGCGATGCTTGCGGGTCATCCTGCTTAATATCGGTGCTGGCTTTTTCCCCTTTGGTGGGGTTGCGCACTGCCATTATCACCGTTGCGCCTTGCCCGGCCAGGGTTCGTGCGGATTCATAGCCGAGGCCACTGTTTGCTCCTGTGATGACAATGACTTTGCCCGTGAGGTCAGGAATGTCTTGTTGTGTCCAGTTGTAGCTCATCTGGTTGTTTTCCTTTCGCCTGAACCTGATCGTTCAATACTATCATACAGCATAAAGGGGGGAGAAGCCAGTACACATGAGGAGACTTTTTTGTCAACCGCTTTGTAAAGCGGTATCGGGATACCGTCGCAGCGGCTTGGAGCCGCTGTATCTCCCGCCAGAAGATGCTTCCACCGGGCAGCAGCCGGGCGGGTTTTGCCGCAAAAGAAACGGAGAGACGGGGAGATTCCGCGGTTACAAACCGCGGCTACGATTCCCAACGGGGTTCTTTTCCGCGAAAAAGTCTCCCCATGTGAGATAGTGGGTAGTTGGGTAGATGAGCAACCGGTCCGTGAAGCCGGGCAGCGTGCATACCTGGAGCGATCTGGGGATGCAGACCGCCCTGTCGTCCATCCGCACCCGCCTGAACACCGAGTTTCGCACTCGCCTGTCGTTGACGGAAACCGACCTGGTGGTGCGGGAACGGACGATCAAGGTGCGCGGTAGTCGCAAAGCCTTGTCTGCGGGATGGGAAGACCTCACATGTGTAGACTTTTTTGTCAACCGCTTTGCAAAGCGGTCGCGAGATACCGTCGCAGCGGCTTGTAGCCGCTGGATATCCCCCAGGTGATGCATCCACGGCGCAGCAGCCGGGCGGGTTTTGCGGCAAAAGAAACGGATAGACGGGTAAATTCCGCGGTTAAAAACCGCGGCTACGATTCCCAACGGGGTTCTTGCCACCGAAAAAGTCTACCCAT
>CAYFVX010000362.1:0-5186 GCA_964346425.1 uncultured Chloroflexaceae bacterium
GTGAACAAGCAGCTACGTCTTTGCGTGAAACCAGAGGTTTGCTGCTGCGCAGCAAAAAATGGACAAAGTCCAGCACAAAATACCCGAAAATAATGGTTGTTTGGTACTAGTTACTATAGTATAATCACGCTAATATCAATACCTCCCTATCCTTGAGAGATTTCTCCAGGACAGGGTATGACGTGACGCTCAATGGGTTTCACGCATCGGGTTGCGAGAAAACGAAGCCCCTTGCATCCTGATGATGATAGGGTTTGTGGGGTTTGTGGATTCGCCGCAACCTCCCCCAAACCCTCACTGCAAACAGACGCACACTATTCATAAGAAATGTGGTATACTAGCCAGTTACCATCTTAATAAACGAGCGAATCCCCCCATTGAAAGGGGACGACTATGAATCAATTCATCAACTTGCAATTTACCAGAAACTTGATAGCACGACGATTGACCTTGATAGTCGTAGTCTTTAGCCTTCTCGCAACAATGGTCATCACTGTCCTGCAGCTCATCAATGCCTACCATAATGAACTCGCTACCATCCAACGTTCCATTCAGCATATCGAAAGAAGTCACCTCCCCCTTATAGCCGAGAATGTGCAAGCAAATGACAATGCCCAGATACAAAAACATCTCAACGGGATGGCAGAACTCCACGGCATTGAATATCTTGCTATTATTCAACAAGACGCTATCCAATGGCAATCTGGTATCCAAAAATCCAGGCATGTCGAATTTTTCGACTTTCCATTCACTGCTGGCTTCGAAAACGAGCAACCCTATCAAAGCATCCTCCGAGTTGCCGTGAGCTTTGATGCGGTGTACAACAACCTGATCAAAACCATGTTGACCAGATTGCTCGAAAATAGCCTGCTCGTGCTGCTTATTGCGTTACTTTTCCTGCATGGCTTCCATGAATTTGTAGGCAAACACCTCTACGAACTGGCACAACAGGCGGCACAATCCTACGGAAATACCTGTGCAACCGAATCAACGTTTACGCTTAACCGACGCCATTCACGCAACAACCACCCACCGGATGAACTGGACAGGCTGACCAGTTCCCTCAACCGTATGCATGAAAAAATGTGCTCTGAAATCGCTGAACGGTCAAAAGTTGAAGAAGAATTGCGCGAATTGAACCAGAGACTTGAAGAACGCAGCGAAGAACGCAACCGCAGCTTGATAATGGCAAACAACCAACTGCAACGCGAAGTTGCAGAACGACGCCAGACCGCAAAAGTCCTCGCTGCCAACCGCGCACTCTTGCAAGGGTTTCTCGATAACTCACCCACCATCATGTTTGCCAAAGACCTGGAAGGACGACTCATTCTTACCAACCGGCAGTTTGGAGCTTTTGCCAATGTTCCCGTAGAGCAACTTATCGGCAAAACAGACTATGACTTCTATACACATGAAAAAGCCAACCAGATTCGTCGAGCAGATGCCCATGTCCTGCGCACCAGAAAGCCATATGAAATCGAAACCGTAAGCCTGCTTGAAGACGGACTCCATACCTACCTGACTGTCAAGTTTCCCCTCTATGCCGACGATGGTCACATTTTTGCCATTGGCGGCATTACGACCGACATCACCACCTGGAAACAGACTCAGGAAGAATTGAAACAGGCAAAAGAAGCAGCCGAAGCTGCCAGTCACTCAAAAAGTACGTTTCTTGCCAATATGAGCCATGAACTACGCACCCCCCTCAACGCTATCCTCGGCTACAGCGAAATGCTTCTGGAAGAGGTACAAGATCTGGGCTATCATGACCTCCAGGACGACCTGCTCAAAATCCAGACTGCAGGACGCCATCTGCTCAACCTCATCAACGATATCCTGGATATTTCCAAAATTGAGGCGGGGCACATCCACTTAAACCCCAACTACTTTGACATCAAGGGGATGATAGATGAGGTCACCACAACAGTTCAGCCACTCATTGAGAAAAATAGCAATAGTCTCCAGATTCTGTATGAAAATCCACCGGTCACCATGTATAATGATGAGACAAAGGTGCGGCAAATCTTGCTGAACCTGCTGAGCAACGCAGCCAAATTCACGACGCAAGGGACGATTACCATGCACATCCGGGGCGAACAAAACCAGACAAATGGACGGGCCAAAGCATCAAGCATCGCCATACCCTTTGATTTTGTCACCTTTCGGCTGGACGATACCGGTATCGGCATGACGCCAGAACAGGTGGAGCATGTGTTTGACGCGTTCCGCCAGGGCGATGAATCAACGACCCGCAAATATGGAGGTACGGGCCTGGGGCTGGCAATCAGTCGTCACTACTGCCACATTATGGGCGGCGACATCACCGCTGAAAGTACCCTCGGCAAAGGGACAACTTTTACCGTTTCGCTTCCCCGCGAGGTACCAACCGCCCAGGAGGAAAAAGCGTTACAAGTTGGAGAATGAAAATGAAAAGGCAGAGCTACAATCATGACACTATCCCTACTGCAAGACCTCAATCCCCCCCAACAAAAAGCTGTCCAGGCAACTGAAGGGCCAGTCCTGGTGCTGGCTGGCCCTGGGAGCGGTAAAACCCGCGTACTCATCTATCGCATTGCCTATCTCATCAATGAGTTGAAGGTTGATCCCTATTCCATCCTCGCGGTGACGTTTACAAACAAAGCCGCACGAGAAATGCAGGAACGGTTGGAAAACCTGATCGGTATAGAACACACCAGAGCCTTGACCGTGGGGACGTTCCACTCGCTCTGCACCCGCTTTCTGCGCCACGATATAGACCATCTTGGTCGAGGCCACGATTTTGCCATTTACGACTCGGATGACCAGCAACGCCTGATGCAACGTATCCTGCGCGAACTGAACTACGATGAGAAAAAAAACCCACCCCGTAGTATCCTGTATGCCATCTCCAGTGCCAAAAGCGAAATGATACCCCCGCACCACTACCTCAAAGACAAGCCGAACCCCGGGAAACGTGACACCATTGTCGCCGAATGTTATATCCGCTACCAGCAACTGCTGGCAGAAAGCAACGCGCTGGACTTCGATGATCTGCTGCTCGAAACCGTGCGATTGTTTCAAGAGCAAACACAGGTTCTTGGCTGGTACAATGAACGCTACACCTACCTGCTGGTGGACGAATACCAGGATACCAACCAGCCGCAATATTACATTGTGCGTCATCTAGCTGCCAGCAAGCGCAATCTCTTTGTCATTGGCGACGACGACCAGAGCATCTATGCCTGGCGTGGTGCCGATGTGCGCAATATCCGCGAATTCGCCAGAGATTACCCCGATGCGCAAATATTCACCCTGGAGCAAAATTATCGCAGCACCCAGACCATCCTGGACGTTGCCCAGGCCATTATTCATGCAGAAAGCCAGAACAAAAAATACCTCTGGACGGACAAAGGGAGCGGATTCAGCGTCGCTGTCTGGGAAGGGTACGATCCGCAGGATGAATCGCAACTGGTCGCCGAAGAAATTGCAAACCTCATCAGCAATGAAGGCTATGCGTTGAGCAATTTCGCGGTCATGTATCGCACGAACGCGCAGAGCCGTACCCTGGAAGAAGCTTTTATGACCCACGGTCTGCGTTATCAAGTGGTTGGGGGGACGCGTTTCTACGAGCGCAAAGAAATTAAAGATATTTTAGCCTACCTGCGCCTGCTCGTGAATCCTACGGATAGCGTAAGCCTTACTCGCATTATCAATACGCCCAGACGGGGAATAGGCGAACGCACCATAGAACAACTCAACCGCCATGCTACTGTCTCTGGCGTATCCATCTATCACTTGCTCGGCATGCTGCAAAACAAAACACCAGAGAGCGCAGGACAACCAGACCCACCGCAAAGCACGGAGCAGGAACCAATCCCAAAGTTTGCGGCACGTATCCAGAACGCTCTGCGCTCTTTCCTCCACCTGCTCGAAACCCTGCGAGCCGAACGCTATCAACTCAACCTGGTTGAACTGCTGGACCGTCTGCTTGCAGAGTTGAATTTTCATCATGCCATCCTTGACGAATATGGTGATACAGAAGGCACAGAACGCTGGGCAAATGTGGAAGAGCTGCGCAATGTTGCGCAGGAATATACCTGGATGCCGCAAGAATCGCAACTTACCACGTTTCTGGAAGAAGTTACGCTTATGGGCGATATTGACCGTCTGGATACCAGAGCCGACGCTATCACCTGTATTACTTTGCACCAGTCTAAAGGGTTGGAATTTCCTGTCGTTTTTCTGATAGGCGTAGAGGATGGGCTTCTGCCACATAGCGGTGCGATGAAGGAACGGGACAAAGACAAATTGAAAGAAAAGCTGGCTGAAGAACGCCGCCTCTTTTATGTGGGTGTCACACGAGCGCAAGAACATCTCTACCTGCTGCATTGTTTCCGTCGCTTTTCCTATGGAGGCGGTGCAGAAATCCGGCAACCCTCGCGTTTTCTGAGCAGAATTCCCCCTGAACTTATGCGCAAGCGCAGCAACCGTGAGCAAAAAAGCAACCGGACGCAACAAGAAATATTCTCCGCACGCAGCAGTTTTCACTCCGCACCACAGAGAGAAACGACTGCGCAGTCCGGCAGTCGCACAACATCTGATGCCAGCCGCATTGACGCAGAGAAACGAAAAACAACTACGACCAGAAAGCGCAGCCAACGATCTCACATTCCTGGCGTGCGTTTTGTGCCCGGCATGCGGGTGCATCATGCGTTATATGGAGAGGGAACTGTCGTCACCAGCACGCTGGTAGAGGGAGATGAAGAAGTTACCGTACACTTTGACGAAGAAGACAGAGAGCGACGGCTCCTGGCAAGTTTTGCTCAGTTAGAAAAAGCCTCAGAGACTTAGTACTGCATTGCAACTGTTCAGAAGGGGGGAGACACAGAGAGAACAAGGTTTTCTCATCTCTTTGCCCGAATCTTGGCGTTCTTGGCGTCCTGGCGGTTTCTCTCACTATTCAAACGTATTTGGTATGAGCTGTCCAACCTCTGGGAGGGAGCACAGGCGTCTCGCTTGCCCCAGGCAGGAGTTGGCGGTGCCAACCCCCATAAGCGCGAACGTAAGAGGTATTGAGGCATAGGGATGTCTCCTTTATCTCCACGTCTGCCCCCCTTCCGCCACCCCTTCCCCCACAAGGGGGGAAGGGGTGGCGGAAGCCCCTCTCCCTGGATGGGAGAGGGGTTGGGGAGAGGGTGAAAGCGCGG
>CAYFVX010000363.1:0-5184 GCA_964346425.1 uncultured Chloroflexaceae bacterium
ACAAAAAGGGGTTTGGGGCTGCGCCCCAATGGGAAATAAGCGTTAGCTTAATGCGCATGTGTGTGAGGAAACCAGGTTCCCTCACGCTCCCTATTCTGGTGGGGTTTGTGGTTTTTTCGACGAAGTCGAAAAAACCACAAACCCCACTCCAAAGCTGTGGCACGCGGCGGCGTGCATTTTTTGCCGTGCGCAAGCAGCACAAAAAACAGGTAAAACCTGTTGAGCATAGCCCTGTCAATCTAGCTCGGCATACGGACGTTCTTGCTGTATCTTGGAACGTAGTTCTTGCAAACGCGAACGTCGCTCGCAATATTCGGTCAATGCTTTGGCTTTTAATGGTCTGGTGTCACCAGACAGTGTCTCGTATTCTATTTTCATATCCCAACAAAGCATCTCCAGTTCCGATAGGTTGAAATACTCGGTGAGTGCCTGAACGATGCGTTGCAAGTTCACGTGTTCAGAAGTCTCGCCAGATGAAGAGGTGTTTGCTGCATCAGAGGGGTGCGTATGGGCAGACTGGTCATCCCGTTTACACAGATCCGTCGTGAACCATTTGCCAAGTACCTCCTGGGTAAACTCGTTCAGTGCAGCCAGTATCTCGGCACGTTCAGCCTTACGTGCATCCGTATCGCCAAATCGCTTGGACTTACCAATGTTTTGCTCCAACCGCTCTTTGTAATCGAGAGCCTCGGCATAGCGGCTATGCCCTTCCCCCAGCAAATTCAGGAGGTTCTGCAACCCGGTGAGATAGTCTTGATACATATGGTTCCTCGTGACAGGCAGGTGTTATACCAGGTTCGGATGAAGAATGAAAAAAAACTGCCCGAATCTTTGCCCGGATGTCCGGACTTTGCGCCCTTTGCGTCTTTGCGGTTCGTTGAACTCATTACCCAAATGAGGTCTTAGTATCGTTATCGATTTGGGACGTGTTGCTTCTACCGATTGTACCGCATTGTTCAGGTTTCTGGCAAATGCAATAATGTGTGGACCGGATGTGTCCGTATGGCTCGCACAGCAACCTGTTGACAACTCTCCGCCCTCCCCCTACCATGAGACGAGAGGGAACACCAGGCCCCTGAAAGAGCCATGTCGCCACGCACCACCACAAGTGGGAGAACAACGGGAGGAAACCAATGGGAACAGAGCGACAGACATTGCTGGACGTACCTGCAGATTATCTGCATCTGACCGAGGATGATTTGCCGAGTAGCGATGGAATACCGATGGAAACACAACGTCATTACGCTCAGATGGTTTTGTTAATTCAAAGCTTGAAAGATTACTGGAAAGAACGGCAGGATTGCTATGTGGCCGGCGATATGTTTGTCTATTTCAGCCCCCATCAAGTCAAGAATGAGGATTTTCGCGGGCCAGATGTGTTTGCGGTCCAGGGGGTCTCCAAACGCGAACGCAAGAGTTGGGTTGTCTGGCAGGAGGGCAAAAGTCCGGATGTCGTGATTGAGTTGATGTCGGAAAGCACAGCAACATTCGACAAATGCGGTGAAACCTGCCCGGTTGCCCGAACCATTCTCCATTCTCCATTCTCCATTCTCCATTACTCCCCAGGGCCTATGACGGATACGGGTAATCAAGAATGCCCATAGCATTGAAGGAATGTGATGAACCACGAAAGGCACGTTCTATGACCCTCCCACTCCTCACCCGCCGCGGCGACACACTGCGCTATGACCGCGAACATGGTCTTGTCCATATCCTGGACCGCCGCCGCTACCCGCATGAAACACTTTTTGTCGGATGTCAGACGCTTGAAGAAGTAGCTGATGCTATCACCACCATGATTGTGCAGGGTGGGCCACCGCTGGCGTATGTGGCAGGCTATGGCCTGGCACTGGCCGCACGTCAGCACCAGGACTGGCCCACCGAGCAGCAACGGGCTGCCCTCATCCAGGCGGCCGAAATGCTGCGCACAACGCGCCCCACTGCCGATGACCTGCACTCCCTTCTCGACACGGCTCTGCGATTGGCGGACGATGCGTTGCTCAATGGGCAACCAGCCGAGCCAGTAATTGCCAACTTTGTCGCGAGCGAGGTAGAGCGTGGCGATGCCGTGGCCGAAGCATGCGGACGCTATGCTGCTGGCCTGCTCAACGATGGCGCAACCATCCTGACGCACTGCTTCGCAGGAGCTGCGCTTAACTGGATGCTCTACGTGGCCCATGTGGAGCAGGGTAAGCAATTGCATCTCTATGCGAACGAGACTCGCCCCTACCTGCAAGGCGCACGCCTGACAGCACACCAGGCGCACGAGATTGGCGTGCAGGTCACGCTACTGACGGATAATATGGCTGGCTTCTGCTTCAGCCGCAACATGTTCACCCGCTATATCACCGCCGCCGACCGCATTGCGCTGGATGGCAGCATCGCCAACAAAGTCGGCACCTACCAGTATGCGGTGCTGGCGCGACGACATGGCGTTCCCTTCTATGTGCTGGGGTATGATGGCCCAGACCCGCAAACTGCCAGCGGTATGGATATTCCGATTGAAGAGCGACAACCCGATGAAGTGCTGCACTGTGCGGGAGTACGCACGGCACCAGCGGGAGTCGGTGGGTATTATCCTGCGTTTGATGTTACGCCGCCGGAGCTAGTCACGGCAATAGTCACCGAGCGTGGCGTCTTCACGCCGGCAGAAATGGCAGACTACCATGATATTGATAATCGGCGGGACGGCAGCGTATTTTCTTGACCTGGAAGCAGAGCTAGAAACCTCGCTGGAGCGCATAGAGCTTGATACACCCTACGGCCCCGCGTTTCCCATGTTTCGCCTCACCAACTATGCTGCTGCATCTTCCCAACCAGTTGCCTTTGCCTCACGGCACGGGATGCAGCAGTTGCAAGTCAGTCCCCCCTTTGTCAATGCGCGGGCAAATATCTGGGCTGCGCATGAACTGGGTGTGCAGGCTATCCTCAGTTGGAATGGGGTAGGTGCAATCAACCCGTTGCTGCAATTGCACGATATGCTGGTGCTGGATGGAGTGCTGGATTTTACCAAAACACGAGAACGTGATTGGTCAGCGGTGAGCGGTCAGGGGGCGGCGGTCAGCAGTCAGCAGTCAGCAGTCAGCGGTCAGCAGTCAGCGGTCAGGACGGAGAATGATCCACAGTCCGCTCTCTTGCCATCAAATCTTTCTGTTCTGCAACCGCCCGTGTTGCGGCCTTTTGCCCCGTCACTCTCTGCGCTACTCTATCGCGTGGCTCGCACCACCACCGAACGTGCTTTTCCCGTCGGGCTATACGCATGTACAGAAGGACCACGCCTGGAGACCTCGGCCGAAATCCAGGCATACAAGCGGCTAGGTGCGGATGTGGTGGGTATGACGCTGGTACCAGAGGTATTGCTGGCGCACAATCTTGGGATGGCGTATGCGTCGCTGGCTTACGTGACCAATTACGCCACCGGTCTGGAACCAGCCGGCGATACGTCGCGCCACTTTGGGGTGGAGGTAGCACGTCGCTGCCTGCGCATTGTGCTGGCTGCCGCGACCGCAAACGTATAATACCAGTGACGAGTGAGGAGTGATAAGTGATGAGCGGTTGCCATACACTCTATCGCATCAGTTTTCTCAACTATTCACCCGAACATTGGGACATAAGGAACAAATAAAACAAACAGGATCAGGAAAAAGAGCCACAGATGGATACAAATGGACACAAATAGCTTTTTCTTATCCGTGTGTATCTGTGTTCACCTGTGGCTTCTCTTGTTGTGTGCCATTACAGCACACCGACGGAGCTATTGTCGCCAAGCATCAAACGATACGCTTTGGGCTTGAGCGGGCTGCGCCCTATCTCCACATTTCGCCCTATCAGGCTGTCTTCCAACCGATGCGGCAACTCTTTGATTGTGCATTGTTCCAGCACGATGCTATGCTCAATCTCGCTCTCTTCTATCAAACAGTGGTGATAGATAGAGGTGAATGGGCCAACATAGGAGTTGAGAATGCGCGTGTTTTCGCCGATGATGGCGGGGCCACGGATGGTGCTATTGATGATTTCTGCCCCTTCTTCCACAATAACCTTGCCCACCAGTTCCGAGTCACGGTCTACATATCCTTTGATGACTGGCTCCAACTCTTCCAGCACCAGACGGTTGGCTTCCAGCAGGTCGCCTTTTTTGCCAGTATCAATCCACCAACCCTCATGCACATAGGGATAAACGTTGTATCCTTGCGTAATAAGTTCCTGGATTGCATCGGTGATTTCAAGCTCACCACGGAATGAGGGTGTGATGGCGTCAACTGCACCCCAGATATGGTGGTCAAACATGTAGATGCCCACCAGCGCAAGGTTGCTGCGTGGTTCGCGTGGCTTCTCAACCAGACGTAAAATGCGACCATCCTCATCAAGTTCAGCAACACCAAACTGTTCAGGGCTACTCACCGGCTTCAGCACGATTTGCGCATTATGTTCGCTGGTCTGAAATTGCTGAATGAGCCTGCTGATACCGCCCTGGATGCAGTTGTCGCCCAGAAACATGACGAAACGATCATCTCCCAGGAACTCACGGCTAATCTTGACGGCATGGGCCAGTCCAAGCGGTTTATCCTGCGGGATATAGGTAATGTTTGCATTCCACTGTTGCCCTTTGCCAACAGCCCCACGAATTTCCTCAGCGGTATCACCGACAACGATACCAATTTCAGTAATACCTGCTTCGCAGATTGCTTCAATAACGCGAAAGAGAACCGGCTTGTTGCCGACCGGCACAAGCTGTTTGGCACTTGTGTAGGTAATAGGGCGCAGGCGGGTGCCTTTCCCGCCGCTCAAAACCAATGCTTTCATACGACACCTCTTTCATATTCGCAAAGTGTGCAGTTGTGCGGCAAAGCCGCAAAGCGGCGCAGCAGCGCACGCATTCCAGGGAGTTTGCGGGATGGGTAGCACCACAGAATACCGTGGAGTATCCTCAACGGAGTTGAACCAGGGGAGCGTGAGGGGACGGCGTCCCCTCGCAACCCCATTCTGGTGGGGTGTGTTGTTTTTTCGACTTTGTCGAAAAAACAACACACCCCACGATACAATACCGTCCACGATGTTTCGTGGTGCTACCTTTTGCGGCTTCGCCGCAAAAAAACCAAAACAAAAGCATTTTTCGGGGGTTTGCAACCCTCACATGTGTAGACTTTTTTGTCAACCGCTTTGCAAAGCGGTTGCGAGATACTG
>CAYFVX010000364.1:0-5182 GCA_964346425.1 uncultured Chloroflexaceae bacterium
GCCCTTTGTCTTCCAGCAAACGGATGTAGCTGGTACGGTCTATGTAGAAGTTGCCATTGGTGATGAGGTAGTAGAAATCGGCAGTACCGTAGGGAAAGGTTATTTTGTCCACGGGTTGCTCCTTCTTGCGCTGATTGGCTCTTTATTGCATTATACCATTGGGAGCGAAAGGGAATTCCATTTCCTTGCAATCTGATGTATGCTGGGGATGTATCGTTTGCGGCTTCGCCGCAAACGATACATCCCCACGGCTTTGGAGTGGAGTTTCTCAGTTTTTCGACTTCGTCGAAAAGCTGAGAAACTCCACCAGAATGGGCTGGCACGCCTCTACGTGCGTTTTTCGCCGTGCGAAAGCAAAGCCCACCGCATATGATACCTATTGAGGGACTACGTCCCCAGAAACAATTGTCTATGGGCTGCGCCGCTGGTTCATTTCTGTGGCTTGCAGCCGCAACTACGACACGCGTTATTTGAAAGGTATTGCGGTACGCTGCCTACACTCATTTTATGGCTTTCGCAAAATCTTATGTTTTTCAACATGAGACTTTGCGAAAGCCATGATTTATTCATACGCCAGGGCTTCGCGTACTGAAACCTGCGTGGCGTTCCAGGCGGGCAATGAACTTGCCAGGGCAGAGAGAATGACCGAGATGAGTAGCCACAGGGTCATCCCCAGCAGCGAAAAGCGAAAGTCGAGCGGGAAATTGAACAGGACATTGCCTACCGCGCTGCTGAGCAACCGGCTGATGGGCAGAGAGAGGAGTGTGCCCATCAGCCAGCTTATTGCACCGATGACGACTCCTTCTGTCAGCACAATGCTGGTTATGCTGCGGGCGGTCGCGCCGATGGCACGCATCACGCCTATCTCGCGCGTGCGCTCCAGCACGTTCAGGCTCATCGTGCCTGTCAGCCCGATGCCGCCTACCACAGCAATCAACACTGCCATGATGAGCATACCAACAATGACAAAGCGAAATTGCGCTTCATACTGCTGTTGCTGTTCCATTGTTGTGCTGGTGGATGCGACTTCTATCCCTTGCTGCTTGAAATGGTCTTCCAGCTTGCTGGCTATGGTAGATTGATAGTGCAGCGTGTGCTGTTGCGTGGTGATAACCAGATTGTCCGTCTCACCGACCACACCGGTGACGCGGCGGTAATAGGGAGTATTCACATAGGCAAAGCGGGCGGGACCAATCGCCTGCATCACGCCGACCACCTGCCACGTGGCCTCATCACCTTTGATGGAGATGGTGAGGTTGTCGCCGAGGTCAATAGATGGATCATCGTCTACAATACCGCTGCTGAGCACCAGTGCATTTTCGTCGCCCGCAGCCAGCCAGCGTCCGCGCAGGACACGGGGGTTCATCATCTCGGTTGTTGCGGGGACAGCAAACAGGTTGATCGTGTTGCCCTTGCTGTCATCGGGCAGTACGCGCCGCGCCCGCGTAAAATTCCAGCTTTCGACGGCGACCACGCCTTCCACCTGGCTGGCCGCTTGCTTCACGCGGATGGTTGTGTGCGGGCGGTCGAGCATCACTTCTACATCGTAGTTGAAGAGCGACTGACTGACATTGTTGAGGGTGAGCAGCACAGAGTTTTGCACGCTGAAAATAGCGATGAAGATTGCTCCACCAATGGTCAACGTGAGCAGCGTGAGCAGGAGGCGTTTCTTGCGCCGAAAGGTGTTGCGTAGCGAGAGCAGAGTGGGGCGTGGCAGTCCACGGATGCGGCGCATCAGACGGTCGAGCAGGCTGGCACCATAGCGTTGCTGCTGACCCTCCAGTGCTTCTTTCACACTCACGCGTGCGCCTGATAGCACGGGCACCAGCGCAGCCAGCATAGGAACGATAATGCTGATGGCAGCTTGAATGATGACGGTGTAGGCAGGGGTTACGAAGTTCGTCAGGTCGAAGTTGAGAAAATCGGCGACATAGTTGGTAAAGAGTCGTGCGGCAACGCGGCTGGCGGGGATGGCTGGCAGCAGTGCGATGAGACCAAAGCAGAGTACTAGTACCATGTACATGCCGACTATCTGTGGGGTACGGGCACCAAATGTTTTCATCACGCCGATATGCTGGCTCTGCTGGCGGAGTAGCGCGGAAATCGTGTTGGTCACCAGAAACCCGCTCAAGATGATTGCCAGCCCGCCAAGCACGCTCAGCAGAAGCGTCAACCCCGTAATAAGAAACGCTGTTGGTGGACTGCCGGGGTCTGGGATGATGGGGAAGGCGGGATCGCGTCCGCTATCTTTGACCCGTTCCCATACCTGCTCCGCAACCTTTTTGTTGTGTGTTTTGCTGCTGGTGTTGCCCCTCAGCCGCAAGAGCAGTTTGTTGAAGGTGCGTGGCTCGCCCAGCGATTGCAGCGTGTCGCGCGTCACGTAGCCATAGATGGTGCCGCTGAAGAAGGTTGGCTCTCTGGTCAGGTCGTGAACGATACCAGCCATCTGCAACGTTTCTTGTGAGCCATCAGGCCGTTCAATCAGCAGTCCATCGCCAATCGTTGCACCACCCGGTGGGTAACCAGAGCGTTCAATCAGCACCGTATCTTCCGGTGGTGGTAGTGGGCCACGCACTGCCTGCACAATGCTGATATCCTGTGCCTCGTAGTCGTCAAGCGCAATCAAGCGCACATTCTGCCAGGTTTTGAGGCCAGTCCTGACGCGCACATTGAGTGTGCGCCGTCCTTCTGCGGCAGCCACCTGCTCCATATTGCGGATGGATTGCAGCAGGTCATCGCCAAAATCATCTCCCGCCGGCACACTGATGGTGGCGTGCGCAGGTTTGATGCTGGCATACTGCCGATCAAGTTGGCGCGAAAGCACATGGCGGGCGTTGACAATCACGCCAATGGCAAACACGCCGATGAATATGGAGAGGACGACGAGCAAGGTGCGGGTTTTGTTTTGCCAGAGGTCGCCCAGGATTTTTTTCCATCGTGGTTGGAGCATAGAGTTATCAGAAAGTGATACCAGATACGTTTGAATAGTGAGAGAAACCGCCAGGACGCCAAGAACGCCAAGATTTGGGCAGAGAGAAGGGGAAACCCTGTTCTCTCTGTGCCTCCGTGTCTCCGTGGTGAAAAGAAACTATTCATCCAAACCTGGTATGATTGGTTGAAAAGCCGAATTACCAAAGGTTATGAGTAACCTTGCCCGCAGGCAATGGTCTGTCATAGTCGGGCTTCTTGCAAGAAGCGTGCCATAGCGTACCTTGCGGCGAACATCTGGCACAGTTCTTGATGACGCAATCAACGCAAGGAGGCATATCAATGCTGGCAATTATCTCTCTCATTATTGTGTTGATTGTCTCACTGCTCATTACGCGGATTGCGTCTGTGGCTCTGACGCTGACCGGTCTTTCCAAGCAGAGTGCTCGCTTTCAGGCACGTTCTGCATTTACCGGCGTGGGTTTTACAACCAATGAGGCGGAGAAGGTTGTCAACCACCCGGTGCGGCGGCGTATTCTGATGTTGCTGATGTTGCTGGGTAATGCCGGGGTCGTGACAGCCGTTTCTTCATTGTTGCTGGCGTTTATCAATAGCAATCAGGGGATAGAGTGGGAGTGGCGGATTTTCTGGCTGGTTGTCGGGTTGCTGGCTATCTGGCTGGTTGCATCAAGCCGTTGGGTAGATCAGTGGCTTTCAACGATTATCAGCTTTGCATTCAAGCATTGGACCAATCTGGATGTGCGTGATTATAGTGATTTGCTGCGCCTGGCAAATGATTATCGCGTTACGGAGCTAAACATCGAAGCGCGAGACTGGCTGGCAGATAAGACATTGCAAGAGATGAAACTCTCGGATGAAGGGGTACTGGTGCTGGGTATTCATCGTGCGAATGGGAGCTATATTGGTGTACCACGGGGAAATACCCACGTGAAGCCAGATGATACATTGATTGTGTATAGACGTTCGAGCGTGCTGGAAGATCTGGATTATCGGGCGGCTGATATGTCGGGCGAGCATGCCCATCGGCAATCGGTGGAAGAGCAACAGCGACTGCTGCAAGAGCAAAAGGAGCAGGAAGAAACAGAGCAAGTATAGGGTATTGACGAACAGTAAGACAATCAGCAAAAAGGTGTTGTTGCTGCTGGTGTTTTGCGGCGTCGCCGCAAAACACCAGCAGCACAAGAACTGTTCACATTCGCGGGAAAAAGCTGGGAGCGCAGGCGGCTCGCCTGCATGATGCGAGCAAGCTGCCCGCGTTCCCAGGATTGCTTTCCCCAACTTCTGAACAATTACCAGCACAATTACTCTTTCACCTGTTCTACCGCCTTCTCAACCGCATACCCCGCGGCATTACCAGCAATGACGCCACCTGTCACACTGACTAACGCCCCCAGCGCACTGGTCGGCATGGTAAAAATGAGACCGGTCACAGCACCGGCCGTGGCACCAACAGCGGCGGGAGTATGCACGTTATGCTCTGCGTTTGCGTTTGCTTCGGTTGCCCCTTCTGGAAAGCTCCCATACTCCGGTGCCTGTTTGATGGTCTCCTGCGGCAGATCTACGATGACTTTCGTTTCGCTCCATTCGATATGGCGAATGACGTGCGGCGATATGACGACCTTCTTGCCAGGTAGCCAGTTGTTGGTATCTATCACCACATAGCGCATGGACCAGGTGTATTCATCGAAGACAAATGTCTCAACATGTCCCAACTTGCCATCTCGCGCCTCGATGCGGTAGCCCGTTACTTCGCGGACACTACGCAGATGCGGGTCATCGTGCGAGCGTGTTTCCATGAGAGTGGGGCGTGCGCCGATTTCCTCTTGCGCACGCTCCTCTTCCGTCGGGACTTCCATTTCTCGCTGGATAGCCCCGGCCGGAATCATGGGCGTCGGGTACATCGTGGTTCCCCAGATGCCCGAACCTTCCCAGTAGAAGGGATAATTGTAGTAGGTAAAGAGGTCTATCTCTTGCTGGCGCGAAACCGGCATGTCGGCGGTAATGTCGGGGCTCTCTTTGACTTGCTGGCGAGTCAGGTTGATATTGACATGCTGGTTCTCCCAATCTACCTCCTTAAATGAGATGGGCGTGAGGAGCACCTGTCGTTCATTGAGCCAGGTGCCGGTTTTGACGACCAGGTAGCGTATGGTCCAGGTGATATCATCAAAGAGCATATCGTCTACTTCTCCAATATCTCCATCGGTCGCATGGAGGGTAAATCCGTGGATGTGCA
>CAYFVX010000365.1:0-5176 GCA_964346425.1 uncultured Chloroflexaceae bacterium
AGCCACGCGGGGCAGTTATGATTGGTCGGTGCTCGAAACGTTTGAAGCAGATATGCAAAAACTTGCGGAGCAGGGGCTTGTGCCGACGGTTATTGTGCGCGGGACGCCAGCCTGGGCGCAGAAAGTCTCTGGCTCACGCTGTAGTGCTATCACGCAGGATGCACTGGATGATTTTGCGGCATTTCTGCGCGTGCTCGTCGAGCGATATAGTGGTGCGCCCTCCCATGTGCAGTATTGGGAGCTTGGCAATGAGCCAGACGTAGACCCTGCGCTGGTTCAGGATACAATGCCCTATGGCTGTTGGGGCGACAAGCAGGATACGTACTATGGTGGCGAATATTATGCCGAGATGCTCAAGCGAGTGTATCCGGTCATCAAGCAGGCAGACCCATCTGCGCAGGTCATCCTGGGCGGCCTGTTGCTGGATTGTGACCCGACCAATCCGCCGCCGGATAAAGATTGCACGCCGGGGCGGTTTCTGGAAGGGGTGTTGCGCAATGGGGGCGGTGAAGCATTTGATATTCTGGCCTACCACGGCTATGCCTATTGGCACAACGCCGAACAAGATTGGGACCATGCGCATACCTCATGGCAACACCGCGGCGGCGCGATGCCGGGCCGGCTTGACTTTTTGCAGAGTGTGCTGGATGAATATGGTGTGCGCAAGCCGATTATGGTCAATGAAATAGCCTTGCTCTGCTGGAATGCCAATCCTGCCTGTATCGAGCTGGGTTTTCTGGAGGATCAGGCAAACTACGCAGTGCGGACATACATGCGTGCCTGGGCAAACGGGTTGGTCGGGGCAGTCTGGTATACCTTGAATACGACCGGCTGGCATGATACAGGCTTGCTCGACAATCGGGGAAATCCGCGCCCGGCTTATCAAACGATGACCTTTTTGTCTGATATGCTAGATGGCGCGACCTACCGTGAGCGGTTGGGCGATGGCACACTGGAGGGGTATGCGTTCGATAAAGGGGAGTTCTCCTACCAGGTCTCCTGGACGAATGATGGTTCGACGGTGGCAGTGCCACTGCCTGCGGGACGTGTGACGGTGTACGATATGTATGGGCAGGAGGTGGCGGCTACGGGAGAGCAGGTGCAGGTTGGTTTTGCCCCGCTGATTATTGAAGCGCGACGCTAAAACAGGTGTGATACCATTGTGTTTATCTATGGTACAAGCTATTATCCGAATTTGGTGTGGGTGACTTATGGGACTGCAAGAAAAATCTCAACAAATTGCGCGGCAGGAACGCTCCCAGCGGTTCTGGATGGCGATGGTTGCACTGTCTTTGCTGCTGGTAGTGGGGGTCTTTTGTTTTATCGGTTCGCAAATTATTACGCCCGAACCTCGCGAGATAGCGGCGGGGCGGGTTGAGACGTATGTTGATAATGTTCCGCAACGCTTTGCAGTGGAGAAGCTTGCAATCAGTGATTGGGTTGAGCGCAGAATGAAAGTGAGTGAGGATATCATCTTCGTAATGCGTGATAGCGATGGAGTCTGGTATGCACTGCTCGGCGTAGATATGCGCACTGGCTGTTTTCTTCACTGGGAAGAGCAGGATAGCCTGTACATGTCTCCCAGCGATCCGAATTGCCTGGAAGCTCGCTATACGCCAGATGGTCGCTTTGTGGATAGCCTTCCCAGCAGCGATGCGCCAAAGCCAATGGCGCGATTGGAGGTGGAGATACAGGATGGGGATGTTATAGTGCTGGATAAGCTGTTACGTCCAGAGCAATAGAAAATAGTGGGGTGGGTGGTGTGTGCGGCGAAGTTGCACACCACATATGATGTTCAGGCAAGATGCAAAATCGTAAGCATCTTCTGCCAGAGTTGTTCAACTCCTTTATCTTCCCTGGCGACACAATGAGTGAAGGAGAAAGGTGCCCTTCGAACATTTCTGGAACCTGTTTAACCCAGAGGTTGAATCGTTAAATCATCTGTCAACAGAGCTATCTTTCGCCTAGTTCATCCTTCCTGGTGGCAGGGTAGGAGTTTGCCGCTGGCAAAATCCCTACCTGGAAACGTGATTATCCTGCCCGTCCCTTTGCACCTTTGCGTGATGCCCTGCCCGGAAGTCTACAAACTGCTGCCACGATTTCTCACCATTTCACCATTCCACCATTCCACCATTCCACCCTTCCACCATTCCACCGTTCCACCGTTCCACCGCTGCAACGCTCCACCGTTCCACCGTTCCACCGTTCCAACGCTGCAACGCTGCAACGCTTTTACGCTTCCCCCTCCTGCATATACCACTCTGGCAAGGCTTCGCGGTGGTTGAGCCAATCAACCGGTATCGCCTCCAGCCCACCATACAGCGCAACGATACCGCCGACGATAGCACAGGTCGTGTCTACATCGCCCATTGCGCTGGCGGTCATCCAGAGAGCTTCTTCATAGCTCTGCAGCGAGTGGCTGGCGCACCACAGCGTGAAAGCGACGGTATCCTGTGCGGAAATGCGGCTACCATTGCCCAGCTCACTCACGACGGTAAACAACGACGCATCGGTTGGCAGGTCACGGGCGCAGAGCAGGCTGGCACGCACCTCACTGGCCGGAACATAGGGAAGAGCCTGCGCAAAGAAATCTGCCTGTGCGGGTGGGTTTTGTCCGCGCATTTGCCAGGCAAGCGCGGCGGCAATGGCGACGGCGATCGCACCGGCAATACCCTCGTGATGTGCGTGGGTTACCTCAGCCGAACGGCGAGCCTGTTCAGCCACCACATCCAGATCATCCGCAAAATAGCCACCGAGCGGCGCAACCCGCATGGCAGACCCATTACCAAAAGAGCCTTCGCCACCGAAGAGACTATGGGCCACGGTATACCAGGATTCGCCGCGGTTGATGCGGGTGAGCGCACCATGCATAGCTGCCCCATAGCCGCGGGTGGGTTCATAGTTGTTGGCAAAGCTCATTGCCAGGGCATCCTGATTGATGGCATCATATTGGCGTAACACGGAAACAATCGAGAGAGCCATCTGCGTATCATCGGTGTAGTGCCAGGGAGGATCGGGGAGTTTGCGTTCCTCGCCATAGTGGTGGAAAAACTTTTCCCCGAAACCATCGCCAACTGAGAGGCCGTGGAGTGAACATATGGCACGTTCGAGGCGTTGCATAGGTTATTTGTCCTTTCTGGTGGGTTCACCAGACCTGAGACGGCAGACCGCAGACAGCAGACGGAAGAATGAAAGATACCGCAGACCGTAGACAGCGAACCGGGGACGGTGAATGGTGAACAGCACTTTTTGCTCATTTCAGGAATTGTAGCATATTTTGTGCAACGTCATCCGTCTGCTAAATCGGCCTGTCCACGACAGGCTGCCCGTTGGATGGTCTGCACACAAGCCTCGTGGCTTGCCTGATTGCGCATTGACCATTTGCCCGAAGGGTCTACCTCGATGACGATAGTGCCTGCACATGGTTGTGGTGAAGATAAGCCCCGCCTGTCCATAGCAACCCGTTCTTGCGCCGTATGCTGGCAGGTACGGGTGACCTGGGTACAGACAAAGCCTTGCAACCGGTGGGTTTGCTGAAGCTGGAGCAGGGAGCGAAACAGCGCGGGTTTCACATGGCAGTAGCGATTGGTGCTGCCAACTGAGAGAATAGCTACTTCCGGATTGGCTTGTCTGAACAGATGCTCGGTAGCTTCACTATCCGATTGCCATGCGCCGTGGTGTGGGACTTTCAAGACGTTGCAATGGAGTTCCTGGGCTGAACACCGTTCCAGCATATCGCGAAGACCAGCTTGTTCAATGTCAGATGGAAGAAGAGCACGAAAAGAGCCATAATCAACCCGTAGCACCAGGGCAACATCATTGATATTTCCCTTTTGTATGCTACGAGCATCTGTTACAAACCAGGCGTCAGGGTGTAAGATGTGAATGGAGAGTTCCGCATAGCGATGGGGGTGGCCGGTTTTTTCACTCCGAAAGATTTGGAGGCGGTTGTCTTTGCGCCACAGACGGAGCTTTGCCAGAGCATCTTCAAAGCGTGCTTGTTTTGCCTGGCTACGTTTATCCAACGTTTCCTGATGAGCATTGTTTGTTTCTGCAATGGACTGGTAAACATCATTGGACAAATAGATTCTCCCTACCGTACCGCTTTGTTGAGAAAGCCAATCGTCAAGAAAGGTTGTCAGTTGTTGCAGCGAGGGAAAATGATCATGATGTCCATGAGTAATATAGATGCTTTCGATATGTCTGATGTTGCGTTGGAGCAACCACTGACGCAGAAGGTTGGCTCTAGGAGCATCTATTATCAGGGCGTCGTTTTCTGGTGGGCAGAGAACAATGCAATCGGCGTTGCCAACATCCAGAAAAGCTAACTCAAGCATAGTGGTTCTTCCTCGACATGAGTGAAAAGTTCTTCTTTGATTTCGTTCAGTGAGAGATATGGTGTTGGTGTATGCTGCACGTTGCGCAGCGCCCAGGGCCTCTGGCGCAAATCTGCGAAGGTTGTGACAGTTTCACTTAGCTCGGCCGAGAAGACGGTGCCATCCAGTGCCCAGCCGGGCAGTTCAGGTGGCAAGGGGACCCACGCTTCGGTATCTTCTTCAAGCAACCCTTCCAGATAGAGAAGTATCTGGTTTCTGCCTGCATCTATCTCTAACACCTGCCCGGTAACTGCGATTGGTGTTTCCTGGCGTTCATGAAGCCATGTTCTGAGCAGTGGAATTTCGCCTGTTTTGAAGAGCTGTCGGGAGTGAAGAGCCGGCTGGTATGGTATTTCTGCTCCTTCGTTGAGTTGTTTTTTTCGCGAAATGTGCTCTTGTATGGGGGGAGCTTGCCATTGCTCTGCATTGTTCATGGTTATGCGGGCCTGTCCAAGAAACCCACGTTCAAGCAGTATGTTTTGCGCGGCTCCAGATATGATGGTGCGGGCCAGGGAATAGGTTTCTGGCTCATTGACAATACCAGACACGATACAGGTTGGTGGGTTCGCGTACAGACTGTTGTCTTGCTCGGAAAATTGCCAGGTTTCCAGAATATGCACGTGTTCTGTCAGGAATGTTCGGGCACTTTGCCATCCATTGGTGGTTGCGGTAAAAAAGTGCTGTGGCAGGATGAAGGCAAATTGATCGTTTTGCTGCATATGCTTGAGGGTCTCTGCAAGCAAAGGAGCAGGAGTCTGCAAACGACCCCTCTGTGGCAAAGAGAGATTGGCAACAATAAT
>CAYFVX010000366.1:0-5174 GCA_964346425.1 uncultured Chloroflexaceae bacterium
GGGGATGGAGGGGCGAAGCAACCACATCCAATGGGATAAGCACCGTCGCGTCGCCCGGCCCATGGTCGGCGATGCCAACCATCGGCTTGACCATGGTACCACCCTGCACTTCATGGTCGTAGCGACGCACGACGGGTTCTTTGCTACGAATATCGGGGTGTGCCAGCAGGTGCAGCAGCGTCTCGGTGAGCGTGGCTGGTTGTGGCGGCTCATTCTTGCTGACAGGGAGATCACTATCACCGCTGACGGGGGAGGGCTGCGAAATGGGGGATTGCCAGATGGCATGCAGATGCCGTTGCGGGATACCATCATGCAAAAACACCATATCGAGCCGACCAACCGGCTGGCCGTCATAGGTAAGCGTCAACTGCCTATCCGCGGTAAACTCGCCAATGCAAACCGCTTCAATGTTTTGCCCCGCACTCAGTTGTTGCAGCCGCGGCCAGTGCTCGGGCGGAACTGCCAGCACCATGCGCTCCTGCGCTTCGCTGAGCCAGATTTCCCACGGGCGCAGGCCCGGATATTTGAGCGGCACTGTTTCCAACTGGACATTCGCCCCCAGAACTTTGCCCATCTCGCCCACCGCCGATGCAAGCCCGCCAGCCCCACAGTCAGTAATGGCGTGGTAAAGATGCTCGTCCCGCGCCCGCAGCACGACTTCAAGTACCTGCTTCTCGTGGATAGGATGGCCTATCTGCACCGCACTACCGGCAATCTGGCTGGTCGTCTGGTCCATCTCCATGCTAGAAAAGGTTGCGCCGCGCAACCCATCGCGGCCGGTACGTCCGCCGATAACAATAATCAGGTCGCCCGTTTGCGGCGTGGTAGGATGGCTGTCACGCGGCAAAATCCCCAGGCAACCGCAGAAGACGAGCGGATTGGAAGTATAACCAGGATGATAGAGCACTGCACCATTTACGGTGGGGATGCCCATTTTATTGCCGTAGTCTTCAACCCCGTGGATAACCCCTTCTGCAATGCGCCGCGGATGCAAAACGCCGGTGGGGACTTCGTTCTCTGCCATATCGGGGGGGCCAAAACAGAGCACATCGGTATTGGCAATCGGGCGGGCACTCACACCGAGGATATCGCGCACGACACCCCCGACGCCGGTATTTGCCCCACCAAACGGCTCCAGCGCGGAGGGGTGGTTGTGCGTTTCCACCTTGAATGCCAGGTCCCAATGATCGTCAAACGCAATAATGCCTGCATTGTCTACAAAAGCTGATCGTACCCACGGCTTTGCAATACGTTCCGTAGCTCCACGGATGTAGGTGCGCAGTAGCCCGTTAATCGTTTCATTGATGCTGCGCCCCTCATCCCCGGTGGTAAAATCAATCTTCGCTCTGAACGTTTTGTGGACACAGTGCTCGCTCCAGGTCTGCGCCAGCGTCTCCAGTTCGGCATCAGTCGGTTCTCGCCCCTCCTGACGATAGTATGCCTGGATCGCCTGCATTTCGCTGAGGACGAGAGCCAGCCGGCGGTCGGTACTGATGGCCCGCAGCATTGCATCATCTGCTTCGCAAATTGGGATGGTTTCAACGGTGGCATCCCGCTCCTGATAGGGGACGAAGGGCGGAGGAAGCGGTTCATCGAGCGCATAGCGTTGCACCACCGGGTTGGAGAAAATCTCCTCGGCAAGCTGCTGCAATTCTTGTTTGCTGAGCGTCCCCCACAGCAGATAGCGTTGACCGGTTGCGGCCCGCTCCAGCGTGGTGATACCCAGCATATGCGCAACGCGCAGCAGGTTTTCGGCAGCCGGATCGGTGACACCGGGTAGCAACGTGACGTCTACCCGATGGTCTGGCGGTTGCATGGTCGGGGTTGGCGGCTGCGGGTTGGGGGTGCTGGAAGCAGCGGTGTCGAGGTGCAGGGTATACGTTTCGGTGACGGTATCCGTCAACATTTCCTGTGCAATACGCTCGATGTCTTCCAGCGGCAAATCACCCTGCAAGAAGTAGAGACGATGCAATCTGCATGCAGTCACGCCACTGGCACCGGCCTGCTGGCATGTTGCCGTCAGCTTTTCGTGCCCGCCGGCGAGGTCGGGGCGGAGATGGATTTCAATACGCACGTGTTGCGGTTGTTCAGCATTCATATGCCATCCTATCCTATCCTATTATCCTATCCTATCCTGGCTCCCAAACAGTTTTGAAACCTGCAAGCATGATCCTTAAAAAAGATGAAAAACACAAGAATCACACTTAAAAAAAAACTGGCGTTCCTGGTATTCCTGGCGTTCCTGGCGGTTCAAAATGACGGTGCCTTAGAAAAATTTCTGGAAACGGTTTTCCTGCCCTTGCCGCAATCGCTGGATGTTGCTACGGTGCAGATAAACAATCACGCCGCCAGCCATCACGATGAAGCCCGCATACGCTGGCTCCAGATTGCCCTGGGCCAGGCGAACGAGCGCAGTCAGCAACACCGCAGCGGTCGCCGAAAGCGAACTGACGGACGAGATGCGCGTGGTAGCCATCACTCCACCCCAGACCGGCAAACCCACAAGCACCGCCTGCGGAAAGATTGCCAGCAGCACGCCGCTGGTCGTTGCAACTGCTTTGCCCCCTTTGAAGTGCATATAGATGGAGAAAGTATGCCCGACCATCGCGCCCGCGCCAATCGTAACCACCGCAGGCGGCGGCAGGCGGTGGTTACGGATTGCGATAGACGGCAAGACGTATCCCTTAATCGCATCCAGCGTCATAGCCACAAGAAAGGAACCAAAGCCACACGAACGCCAGACGTTCGAGGCTCCGATATTGCCACTGCCTACCTTGCGCAGGTCTACCCCCTGCGCCCGCGCCACCAGATAGCTAAACGGCACCGAGCCAAGCAGATAGGCGAGCGTGGTGAGGAGCAGCGTTTTTGGCAGGTCAGCCTGCGGCTGTGGCGGCTCATCTGCGGCTACGAACAGGCCCACAAGCGGTAGCAGACTTGCGCCCCTCATCGCCTGGTGGACTCTATTGGTAAAGGTAGTTTGAGTGATAATGTAGGGGTTTGGCGGTGCCAAACCCATGCCTGGGAGATGCGAGACGCCTGCGCTCCCAGAGGTTGGACGGACGTTCCCAACAGAGTCATCGAGAACTCTGTTGGGAACGTCCGTCTCCTGTCCGGACCTTTGCGCTCTTTGCGCCTTTGCGGTGAAACCTGCCTCGACTTGACCAACAGACTCCTGAATGGGAGAGGGATTTGAGGTCAGGGTAATCAAACCGGCGGTCAGTCTGTGTATTGTATATCGGAGCATATCTGGCCTTTGAATAATATGATGCTTACTTCCTGCCCAGGCTCGCCAGCAATCGCTCTGGATTGTGGCGAAAATAGTCGCGCGGAATGGTGCCTTCAACGATGCCTTGCAACACAAACCACAGCGCGGCATTGACCTTCGCCACCACTCCTATCTGGCTTGCAGTGCGGGCAATCGCACCATACAGATAGTCACCCTCCGTGCGTTTCCGCTGCTGCTGCAAATCGCGCTGTAGCGATGGGGCTTTGCCACCCCGCCCACCCGCGATAGCTTTGCGTAGCAGGTGCAACAAAATGGGAAACGGCAACCGCTGCATAACACGTGCCAGCATTGCCGCGGGATAGCCCGGCAGGTTGACGGGCTTGATACCCAGGTGTTGCATCACCTCCAACCCTTCCAGAAACGCATCCCGTTCAAGAGCGACCATCCGCGGATCGGCATAGACTGCCTCGACCGACATATCGAGAATAGCCGAAGTTGCATTCCCAAGCATATTGAGCAGGGCTTTTGACCATTTCAATGCACGATAGTTCGGATAGGTTTTTGTGGTAAAGCCAGCGGACCGGAACATGTCCGCATAGGGCGCGAGGTCAGGCGTACCACCAACAGGTGCGAGGCATATGCCACCGCTCTTGGTAACGGTGATAGCATCTAATCCCGTTGGCTCGACCGAGCTTGTTATTGCACCGGCGAACACGCGCTCTGGCCCCAGACTGGCCGCCAGCACTTCTTCATTACCAAGACCATTCTGCAGAGTCAACACACGCCGCGGGTTCAGTGTTTGCAGGGTGGGGAGTGCGCCGGCCGTGTCATATCCTTTGACACTCAGAATAGCCAGTTCCGGGTTTTGATAGTTTAAAGGTAATGAAGCGGGGTCCACTGCGGGTATCAACCCCGCAATAGACCGGACATCCTTCTTCTGGGTAATATGCAATGGATGGGTAGCCAGTGCCGCGACAACTTTGGGGCGTGCCAGCACCGCAACCTGCTGCGAAGACTGCGCCAGTCGTCCGGCTACCAGCAACCCTATCGCACCACCGCCTACCACAACAATCGCCACAGCAAACCTCCAAGAGCAACACTCTCCGTTGCTCGCTATTATAGCATAGCAGGTGATATCAATTTCGATGCTTGGGTGTTTCGCCCAGGATGTAACAAGAGAAGCGTGCCAGCTTCGTTTCCCCGTCGAAATTTTCGGATGCCATAGCCATCATCCCCGCATCAATGTCCTCAAAGTAGAAGAAGTTTATCAGGGCTTCGTTCATCTGGCCGGCTCCGTGGATAAACTGGTAATCAGGTATGGAGATATAGAAAGCTTTTGGAATGGCGATGACGGTGGTATTGAGCATCTGGCTGGCAGCCTGCACAAGGGCCTGTTCCAGCAGAGAATTTCGCGTGCTCTCGCCCAGGTTCATAAACTCTTCGTTCTCACCAAAGTGGTCAAAGAAGTAGTCGAACACTTCACCAAAGTCAGTTGCACTGATGAGTTTCATCTTGAGTGTTGGCAGTTTCTTCAACGATTGTTTTGGTCGCTTTTTCATGGGGTTCCTTTTTCCCTTCTCGTCTACTTATCTTCCAGGATAATATGCATGCACATTCACGTCAGGCTAATCGCCGACGGCGAACCGCCGAGCAGCAATGTATGCGTATCTATTGTAGCAGATCATTGCAGGATCATTGCAATAGTATTATGTCGAATAGAAACCTGCTTTGCAAGCTGGAGTTTGTCCATTTCTTGCTGCGTAGCCATACATCTGTCTTTGAGGGGACAAAAGTCACCATACCTTTGCGCATGAAGCTACCGTATTTTTGGGCAAATACGCGACCGCTTGTAACTGTTCACATTCGCGGGAAAGAACACGAGCCGCGCACGTTAGTAAGCGGATATTTCCCTTTCGTAAGCACATTTTGTCCGCTCCCTCACGGTCGC
>CAYFVX010000367.1:0-5163 GCA_964346425.1 uncultured Chloroflexaceae bacterium
TGGGGCAGGCGAGCCGCCTGCGCTCCCAGGAGTTGGACGGACTTTACCATCAGAGACCCCCAGGGAGAGGGGTTTGGGGAAAGGGCTTTGCCAGGAGAAAAAAATACCCGACTGGTACAGATGCTCTTCGCATTGCTGGTTGCCTGCGGGTTGGTGGTGGGCGTGGGTAGCCTGCTGTTTGCGCCCTTCCTCGCCAACTTCGCCACCGAATCGAGCGGCCTGCTGCTGCTGCGTGACGGCTCGCAGGAAGGATTGCTGCAACAGGTCTGGATGGCCGAGCGCACGAATGTCCGCGAACTGCTGCTCATTCACGGTCACTGGCTCTTCATTGTTGCCAGTGCGGGGGTCTTCTTGTTCCGTCGCTGGCTCCGGTTACGCTGGTGGCACAGTGGCGGATTGGTTATCCTGCTGCTTGCTGTGACCATCTGGGGCATCACCCACACCAGCAGTGCGCCGCTGTTGCTGCTGCCCTTGCTCATGTTTGGCCTGCTGCTGCTCTGGCAATTGCGCAGGCTCCCCCTGCGAGCAGTGTTGCCGCTCTGGTGGGGTTTGACCGCACTGGCTATCTGTCTAGGCATTGAAATTGTCGTTGTGCGCGGCGATGTAGGCCGCATGAACACCGTGTTCAAGTTTGGCCTGCACGCATGGACGTTGTTTGCATTGAGTGCAGCGGTAGCCATCCCCTGGATGTGGCGCAGCGCAAAGCGCAAGCAACCCCCTTCTGGCCTGACGTTCGTCCACTGGTTCTGGCGGCTTGCGCTGGTGGTGTTGCTGCTGGCTGCGCTGGTCTACCCTATCACTGCCACCCCTTCACGCCTCGCAGACCGCTACGATGAAGCGGTGCCACACACGCTAAACGGCATGGCATTTTTCCGCTATGTCAATGGCAATGAGCAAGGCACATCGTTTCCGCTGGATGAAGAGTATGCGGCGATAGAGTGGTTGCAGGAGCATATTGTCGGCACGCCGCTCATTCTGGAAGCACATCAACCCTCCTATCGCTGGGGCGCACGCATCGCCACCTATACCGGCCTGCCGACGTTGCTTGGCTGGGAATGGCACCAGCGACAACAGCGGAGCGTCGTGGAAACCCGACCATTGATTGGATGGGAACAGGCTGCACGGCCGCATGGGGTAGATACACGCACGGTTATAGAGCGGCGCAAAGACGCGATTGCTACCATGTATAACACTCCTGACGCAATGCAGGCATGGGAAATGCTCACCCTGTATGGCATTCAGTATGTCTATGTCGGTGGCGTTGAACATGCCATCTATGCGACCGAGGGCATTGCGAAATTTACCGAACTGGCAAATCTCGGCTATCTCACCCCGGTCTTTGAACAGGGCACAACGACCATCTACCATGTAGAGCAGACAGGCAAACCAACTGTGCTGACTGCCTCCACGCCGGTCGATCCACCTGATGATGAAGATACCATGCCTGCCCTGATGCTCAACCAGCCGGTCAATATGCTGCCCGCCATGCACGGCTTCGCCTGGAACGATTGGGTAAACGCCAGTTCGCTGCGTGCGGTTCTGGTCTGGCTGATTATCCACTATGGATTGCTGCTGCTTGGTATCCCACTGGCACTGGTGCTCTTCCGCAACTGGCACGACTGTGGTATCGTCTGGGCACGTTTACTCAGCCTGCTTGTCATCGGCTATATCATCTGGATGCCCACCAGTCTGGGCACAATTTTCTATTCACAGTGGAGCGTCGGCGCAGGTATTCTTGTCATGCTGCTGCTGGATGGGGTCATTATTTTTGCGCTGGGGAGAAGCACCCTCTCCCCCAACCCCTCTCCCATCCAGGGAGAGGGGAGAAACACCAACTCCCCACTCGCTGCACTGCGGGCAGGCTGGCGCGTGCTGTGGCAGCGGCTCTGGCAACAGCGGCGAGCAGTGCTGATGAGCGAAGGTGTGTTTTTGCCAGGCTTTGCGCTGTTCACGCTTATACGAGCCTATAATCCCGACCTGTGGCACCCCATCTGGGGGGGAGAAAAGCCGATGGAATTTGGCTTTCTCAACGCACTGACGCGTAGTCCGGTGATGCCGCCCTATAGCCTATTCTTTAGCGACGGCTATATCAACTACTACTACTATGGCTTCTTCCTGATGTCGCTGCCCATCAAAATGAGCGGCATCGCGCCTGCCATCGCATTCAACCTGATCATCCCGACACTGTTTGCGTTGACACTGGCCGGCAGTTATACGATTGTGCGCCAACTGACCGGCAAGGTTCGCTATGGTCTTGCCGGTGCAGCGTTTCTAGCTCTGCTTGGCAATCTGGCGAGCGTGTTCAAGGTTGGCTGGTCGCGGGGGTTCAAACCTGTGCGCGAAGCATTGTTCAACCCGGCCAACCCTGAACCCTTCTGGGAACGGGTGATGAAATTGGGCCAGCGTATCGGCGACTGGTACATTGGTCCCAGTCGCGTCGTGACCGAACCCGCATTTACCATCAATGAATTTCCCTTCTGGAGCTTCCTGTATGCCGACCTGCACCCGCACCTGATAGCTATGCCGATAACGCTGCTGATGCTGGCGCTGGCCTATCAGATGCTTAACCTGCGCAGGTTCAAGAGCCATCCTATTCTGCTGCTGGTTACTGCCCTGACGCTTGGCACGCTGGCAGTGACCAACTCGTGGGATTTCCCCACCTATGTCTTGCTCACTCTCGCTGTACTGGTGGGCAATGCGTGGCGGCGTGCGGCGACTGGATTTGGCAAAAGGCTCATGCTTATGCTGGGAGCGGCGGTGCTGGCAGGTGGGCTGGCAGTGGGCGGTATGCTGCTGTATGCGCCCTTCTTTGAAGCCTATCACGCGATGGTATCGGGCATCGGCATGGTCAAAGCAGATGACGCTATCAAAGTCCGCGAATATTTGATAATCCACGGTCTCTTTATCGCTGTGCTGCTGCCGCTGCTGATGGGCGCGGCGTGGCGGCTGATGGGCGCACACGTCCGCCGACGCAGAAAAATTGCCGTTTCCTGGCAACCACCTGCTCCTCTCTCCCCACCTGCCCCGGCGCAACAAGCGAATGCTCCAATGGCGCAGAGAAAGGGGAAAATCTCCATGGCCGGACGCGTGCTCGTCGCTGCTCCCTTTGTGGCAACCCTGGTGGTCTATCTCTTGCGCCTCCTCCGTCCAGACCGACATGCAGACGCAGGCGAAGCAAAACCACGGTCAGCAACCCGTCAGGGCAAAAAATCGCTGCTGCTGGCTGCATTGCCCTTCCTGCTCTCGCTGCTGCCGCTGCTCGTGGATATCCTGCGCAAGCGGACACCGCAACCAGTCAGCACAGCACAAACAACAAGACAAACGACAACACAAACGGGAACGCAGACACAATCATCTGTTGAATCATCCCTTGACCAATCTTCATTTGAGCAATCCAGTAGCCGTGCTGCATCCTTTTCTCCATTCTCCCTTTTCCATGCGCCATTCCTCACGCTCATCGGGCGGCTGGCTCTGTTGCTCACCCTGTTCCTGCTGGCGCGGGTGACGATGCAACTGCCGGAACAGGGGTTGCGCTTCTGGATGGGTGGCTTATTCGTTATCGGGATGGGCATGATGCTGGCACGTCAGGTCAGGTCTTCCACCTGGTTTATCTTTTTGTTGACCACACTGGCCTGGTCCATCATGTTTGGCGTTGAAACCATCTTCATCCGTGACCATCTGGCGGGCGGTAGCTACTATCGCATGAACACCGTCTTCAAGTTTGGCTTGCAGATGTGGGTGTTGCTGGCAATCGCGGCTGCCGCGGGGTTGCCGTTACTTATGCGTGGCGTGCGGCGTGTCGGGCGCGGTCTGGTGCGCATGGTGCAGCGAACGGGCAATGCCTCCCGAACATGGAGCAGTGCAGATATCCGCTTGCAGCAGTTTGGCGGCAAGGCGGCGCAGGCGATTGCCTTGCTGCTGCTGACGCCCATTCTCCTGATGGCTGCCATCTTTCCGCTGGCTGGCACCCCCAGCCGTGTTGCCAACCGCTTTGCGGGGTCGGAGGGGTTGACGCTGGACGGTCTGGCATTCATGCACTATGGCGAATTTGAGCATGAGGGCAACCACGTCTACTTGAAACCCGATGGCGAAGCGATTGACTGGTTGAATGAGCATATCACCGGCACGCCGGTGGTGGTGCAATCTGGCCTGTGGTTCTATCGCACCTATGGTATCCGCGTGGCAGCCAATACGGGCCTGCCGACCGTTGTCAGTGCATTGCACGAGAATGAGCAACGTAATCCTGCGCTGGTGGGCAAACGCGACAGCGATGTGGAAACGCTCTTCCGCACCACCGATGGCGATACAGCCTTGCAAATCTTGCAAAAATATCGCGTCAACTATGTCTATATCGGCAGTATTGAACGCGCTTTTTATCCGGCGGAAGGACTGGCAAAGTTTGACACCTTCCTTGCTCCTTTCCTGGAAGTTGTCTATGAGCATGCTGGCGTGCGCATCTACCACGTGAAAGGTAGCCCCCAACGCTACGCTGCCCTGCCGCCCATCAGAACCAGTAGCGAGGAGGAAACCAGCCAACAACCTCCCGTGCCGGCTGGTCCTATCCCGCGGGACATGGCGGTGCTTGAACAAAAACCAACCGCAACGCTGGAACACTATCTTGAGAGAGCTCCCACGCATAGCGAAGTCGCGATTGTATTGGCCCGCCGCTATCAGCAGATGAACCGCATATCGGATGCACTGCATCTGCTGGAACGAGCAGCTCTTGCCAATCCGCAAAATATCTTTTTGCAGCACGTGTGGGGCGACATGCTGGCAAGTATTCGGCGATATGATGAGGCAGAAGAGGTCTACCGCGAAGCTGCCCTGACGAGCATGAAGTCGGCAGACTGGGACAAGCTAGGGCGCGAGCTTATTGCCTGGCGGCGGCTCGATAAAGCGGAGATTGCGCTGGTCCGTGCGCTTACCATTGAGCCAGTAGACCCGGCTGCTTACTACCACCTCGGTCAGACCTACCACTTGCTTGGCGAACCGGAGAAAGCCAGCAAATACCTGGAAATGTACCTGAGCGTCGAGCCAGAGGGCGTCTATAGTGATGCGGCACGGGAGTTGCTGGCGGAGTGAAGCTACCCTTTTTTGGAGCAAAAGAAGGGTTGAACCGCAGACGAACGAAGCAACGAAGTCGTACCAGATACGGGTAATACC
>CAYFVX010000368.1:0-5158 GCA_964346425.1 uncultured Chloroflexaceae bacterium
ATTCTCCCTTCTCCCTTCTCCCTTCTCCATTACTCCGCCTGCCCCTTGCCCCATACCTAGCGTCACGCGCTTGATGACATTGACCATCTCCTGACCAAAACGCTCCATTGTCAGATAGCTCTCAAAACGGCTGCGGGCGTTGCGGGCAAGCTCATGCATAAGCTCTGCATTCTGCGACAAGCGCAGCAATTGCTGTGATAACTCAACATAATTTCCAACCTCAAAAATAAGCCCATGCTCACCGTGGAGAACCACCTCTGCTGTGCCACCCGCACTGGAAGCGATGACTGCCTTACCATATGACATGGCTTCCAGCAGCGAAATAGGCAATGCTTCATCCCGCGAGGGCAACACAAACACATCGGCCGAACGGATATACGAGGTCACGCGCTGGTGCGCCACTTCGCCAACAATGTGGACATTCGGATACAGCCGTACCAGCTTCTGCAACTCTTTATGGAACTCCCAATCGAGGATTCGCCCTACCAGATAGACATCCAGCCGTTGCCACAGGTCTTCGGGTAGCTCGCCCAGGCTACGCAGCAAAATATCCTGCCCTTTGCGTGGCTCAATACTCGCTACACAAACCACCACAAAGCGGTCCTCTTCTCTGGCAAACGTATTGAGATGGTCGTCAAAAACTGCCAGGTCAAGCCCGGTGTGGATTGGCACAAAATGGTCTTTGCTGCCAAACCTGGCATACAGATCCGCCGTAGCCCGCGAGGGAAAGACGACCTTGTTGGCGGCTTGCAGGGCTGCCAACACATGCTCGTGCGTGCGCATAAACTGCTGTCCGTAACTTGACTCGTGGATCCACCAGATACAAGGGCGCGGATAGGCACGCGCTGCATGCACCGAACGCCAGGCAACGATGGTATTGACGATAACCACCCCATACTCCTTGAGCAGCGAGAAGGTGACACGAGCATCATCAATCACCGCTGGTTCAAGGATAACCTCAATATGCTCGCGCATGTAGTGCTCATACAACGGCCCCTCATTGGGCGAAAGCACCGTCACGCTATAGCCATGCGCCACCAGATATTTCGCCAGCATCGAGAGAATAAGCGGTGCTCCACTCAAACTGAGGTCATGCGAAACGAGCAGGATGCGCTTATCCAGACTGGTATCGTGCGGCACCCGATGCTCCTCCACGCTCGCTTCATCCGATAACGCTACCAGCATATTGTCGGCAGTAAACCGCGCATTCGGTTGCACCAGGTCAAACAGTTCCAGAATGGAGCGCAGGCGGTCTTTGCGAGCCGTCTCTTCTGGGCGGACTATGGTAGGCTGGCGGTGCGCATAGGAAAGATTTGGGCTGAAGAACGAATCACCATCCTGCACCAGCGGCAGCATATGGAAATAGGCCCGCAGCACATCGGCTGGCGGCACATCAAACCCGCGGGTACCCCCTTCATGGTGCAGCAACCGTGCAAAGGGCGTATACACCACGCGATATCCTTGCTGGCGTGCGCTGAGGCAGATAGCAATATCGCTAAACCCGACCTGGTAGACATCATCAAATCCACCCACTGCTTCAAATACGTCGCGGCGCATCATCATACACGCGCCGGTGACTGCCTGATAGTTGCGATACCACTCCGATGAACCAAATGGCCCATAATGGTCTTCCAGCAAACCATCGAAGATATGGCTGCCGTGACCCTCAACCCCCATAATGAGACCAGCGTGCTGAATAGTCTTATCCGGTCGTATCAGCTTGCAGCCCACCACGCCAACAGCAGGACGTTCTGCCCAGCCAACCAGCTCGTCAAGCCAGTCTACCTCCAACACCTCGGTATCGTTATTCAGGAAGAGCAACAGCGAACCACTGGCATAACGTGCGCCTAGATTGTTCGAGGCCGAGAAATTGAACGCGCCCGGGCAATCTATGATACGAATACGCTTATCGGCCTCCAGTTCTTGATAGTAAGTATGGGTTTCCTCTTGCGTGCTGCCAGTGTCAACCAGGATAATTTCATAGTTTGGATAGGTTGTCTTTTCGCGGATAGTCGTGATGCAGGCTCGCAGCAAATCAGGTTTATCTCTGGTTGGTATAATAATCGAGACTCGCTCATATGAGACCGGCCAGATAACCCGCACCCGCCCCAGGCTGGGGAAAATGACGCGTGGTTCCTGCACGCCGAGCCGCTTGAGATGGGCGGCTATGCACCGTGCCTGTGCCTCAAATGCCCACGGTTTGGCATTGGCATCGCGAGCCGCCGAACCCTCCACCTGACGCCAATGATAGAGCACCTTTGGAATGTGTTGGATGTTTTTCGTGCGGCTGGCACAGCGCAGGGCCAGATCCCAATCCTGCGCTCCATCCATCACCGAATTGAAACTCCCCACGTCATCAATCAACGTGCGTCGTATCACCCCGTGCATCAGGTAATTGGTAGAGAGCAACAGGTCGGGCGACCAGGCGGCTGGCTTGAACCAGGGCGAATTGCGTGTTCTTCCATCCGCAGCTACCTTATCCTCATCATAGTAGACAATATCCGCATCAGGTTGCTCATTGAGCAAGCGCACCACTTCATACAGCATATTGGGAGCCAGCAGATCATCGTGGTCCAACAGAGCTACAAACTCCCCCTGGATTTTTTTCAATGCCTGATTGCTATTGCCGGCGATGCCCTGATTGGTTTCCAGAAAGAGCACATGAATACGGCTCTCCTGCTTCTCATACGTTGCCAGAACCTCTTTCACGCCAGGCCGGTCCGAGTTGCCATCCACTAGATACCATTCCCACTGCTCATACGTTTGCGCCAGGACCGAATCGATAGTTTCGCGCAAAACGGCTGGCTGTGGGTTGTAGACCGGCGTGATAATGCTGATGCGTGGGCGATACGGGAAAGAGATCGCCTCTGTGCGTTGCTGCTTGAGCGCATCCGCATCTGGCTCATTGGCGGCTATCCACGCCTGATAACTGTCGAGCGTGGAAGGCTGCGTCGGCGTGCGGCTCTGCGGCAGTTGGCTCTGCTGGCGATAGGATTGCAGTGCGGCCCCTGGCCCCTGCTGGCGCAACACCTGCAACGTGCGCATAACTTTCATCACCTGCCCGTCCTCAATCTGGCGAATGAGCTCTTCCAGGTAGCTAATATGCTCATTTTTCTGCGCCAGTTCTGCCTCCAGGCTGGCACTGTAGGCTTTGTGCGCTGCAGCATCCTGCGCCTTTTCGGTAGCCAGGGCATTAATCGTGCGCTGATTGAACTTGCGGAGTTCCTCAATATGCGCTCCCAGCGCAACCATTCCTTCTTCTTTCTCTACCAGGCGCACATTTTGCTGATGAATGACGGCATTCAGCTCATGCATGGCCTTGTCCATCGCCTCGTTACGCTTACGTATCTCTTCATCCCGAAAGGATATCTGCTCACCCATATTTTTACTTACCAGATCGATATGATCATCCTTGAGTTTGATATGATCATCCTTGAGCTTGATGAGATTATCCCGATGCTCAATCTGGTCTTGCATTTCAAGCCCCATGCTGCGCAGGTCGGTATTTTCTTTCCAGAGCACCCAGAATTTGCGCTCATATTCACCCACCAGTCGCGACATCGCATCGCGGCGATAGCGCAAGCGTACTGCCCAGGGCGTCACGAACGAGGCATCGAAATCTATATCGCGGTAGAAATTGTGGCGGGCAAACAGGATAGCCCAATGCTCCGGCGGACGCACATTGAAATGCGTCACCTCTTTATAATCAAAGGGCGTGGAAGAAAACAGGATATCATCGCTATGGCGGATAAGATTTTCCACCGCCTTCTCTGCATCCCACGGCGACATATGCTCCACCACCTCAATACTGACAATGAGGTCATACTTTTGGGGAAATGGATCGGTAATTGAGCCAACCCAACAAAAAGGCTGGATGTCTTCATAGACATGCGCGATAGCATATTCGGAAATGTCCACTCCATAGGCTTCAACCCCCCGCTCGCGCAGTTTTTCAACCAGAAAGCCCATAGCACAGCCAGCATCCAGCACCGTGCGTGGTTGGATTTCGCGGACTATCCGCTCGGCTATCTTGTCAAAGAAATTCAGCCAGTGCTCGTTGCGTTCATAGGGAACGCCGCAATCGTGGGCAAAATAGTAGGCATCAAATATATCCGCGGCTTTCTGCGAATCCATCAATCATAGCTCCTTTTCCAAAGGCAGGGCTTGCAGATCCCAATGGCAGGGAATATAAAACGTGCCGTACCGTTCCTTGATAGTGGTTGCCTGCACGCGAATGCTATACTTGCGTTCATGGTGGTCGAACGCATGCGTGGTTGAAAAATCATATACTACCGTACTAAAATCATACTCGCCTTCCAGAAAGGGAATACTCTCGATAATAAAGTCTATCTTCCCCGTCCCTTCCACCCAGGCTATCGGATAGTTGGAAAAGCGCGTATTTGGCCCACTGATATGCAACCCATTGCGATGGTGGATACCAATACCAAACACCGGCTGCTCAATACGCTGGTGCGCGTGGTAATGCATCCGCACAATAAGCTTATCGCCAGTTTCAAAGATGTCTTCTGGCTCTTCGCGGCAGTTGAGAAAATCGACCTTGACGATTTCCACCTCACGCGTTCCCCAGCGTTCCAGGTCTTCCTCTTCTTCTGCAGGATCTTCCGCATCGTCGTCCGCTATGTCGCTTTCCGTGCCATCCTCTTGCCTCTCCTCCCATCGGCGGCGTCGCTCCTCTTCCACCTGCTTGCGATACAGTTCGTTTGCAAGCTTGAGGTAGCCATCAATCGCCACCAGCGGCTCACCATCTACCTTGAGCTCGCCGTGGTCAAACCAGAGCACACGGTCACACAGGCTTTGCACCACACTCAGCGCGTGCGAGACAAAGAGAATAGTACACCCTTGCTGTTTGAACTGATAGATACGATCCAGGCATTTGCGCTGGAACGCATCATCGCCAACCGCCAGCACCTCGTCCGTAATCAGAATATCTGGCTCAACGCTGATGGCGATAGCAAACGCCAGCCGCATATACATCCCGGAGGAATAGTGCTTGACCGGCGTATCTATAAAATGTTCCAGTTCCGAAAACTCAATAATATCATCCAGCTTGCGGCGCATATCCGCATGCGATTGTCCCAGGAGTGAACCGTTGAGATAAATATTTTCGCGGCCCGTCAGGCCGGCGTGGAAGCCGGAG
>CAYFVX010000369.1:0-5155 GCA_964346425.1 uncultured Chloroflexaceae bacterium
CCAGTTGGTCTTCATCCTGGGAATGGAGCACACCCGACAGTGAACCATCCTATGCATACTCTGGGAGCAAGGTGTGGTCAACAGTTGTTACCGATGATGAGCAGCAAGAGGTAGAGAGTTATTTGCTCTCGCCAGTGTTTGACTTGCGAGAATATATGGACGAGGAGCTTGAGTTGTCCTGGTGGCAGTGGGCGAATATCGAATCGTATAATGATACCATTATGCTTGAAGTCAGCAATGATGGTGGCAAAACATGGGAGTGGGTCTATCGTAACAGTGAAGGCTCAAACAATACCTGGATGCAACAGCGGGTGCTGCTTGCCAAAGACTATATGGTGCAAGATTTTCGCCTGCGCTTCGGGTTGATTTCTGAGTACGGCGATACCTCCTCCCGCTATGCGATAGATGATATTCGTCTTAATATCTATGAGACAACGGCAATCTCCGAGGAAAGTTTTGAGCAAGATGATGGCGGCTATACCTCCGATAGTTTTGACGAAGACGTCTCCTCTTCCTGGGAGTGGGGTGTTCCCTCCAGTGGACCGAATACTGCCCATTCTGGCACAAAACTGTGGGGCACCAATCTCAGAGGCGATTATGAAAATGGCGAAGAGAGTTTCATCACCTCACCGTCCATCAATTTGAGTCGATATGCCAATCAAGAAATAACTATTTCCTGGTGGGAGTGGGTCTCTATCGAATCATCCTATGATAACGTAGAGGTTGAGGTGAGCAGGAATGGTGGTTTGAACTGGCATACGCTCTATAGGGAAGATGGAGAAATGGCAACCTGGCAGCAGCAGCGTATCAGGTTGTCCTCCTTCTATGCGGTTGAGGATTTTCGCCTGCGTTTCAGTCTGGATGCAGATAGTTCGGGAACCTCTGCGGGCTACTATATTGATGATGTGCGCATTGAAGTGCGTGAACAAACATGTGAGCGAGATGCAGGCGGTTTGCTAATAGGCAAAATTACCGATGCGGAGACCGGGGACGGGCTGAACAACGTTCTGATTGAAACGGAGCAGGGTAATAAGACGATCACCTTTGTGATAAATGACGATGCAGCGGTAGGTGACGGCTTCTACATGCTCTATTTGCCGGCAGGAACGCACCAGCTAACGATCAATGCGGGGGAGAGCTATCTGCCTGTTACGCATGAAGTCACAACCCGACTGAATACGACAACGCGTCAGGACTTTGCCCTGCCCACCGGCTGGCTCACAACCCTTTCCGATCCCTTACAGGCAACCCTCAAGCCAGGTGAGCAGAGCAGTTTGCCGCTTATCCTTTCCAACAATCTGGACCAACCGATTACCTTTCGGTTGCAAGAACGGCTTGACGGATATCGCCCGTCTTCGCTGTCTGCGGTCAATCTTCCACAGACCAATCGGATAGTGCAGGAACAAGGCTGGCTGGCTACCTTGCCGTCGGAAGAATTACCATCTTCCATTCATCATCAGGAAGCCGAATCCTATGAACCGTCGAATGAAGCGTTCATTCTGGACCAGACAATTGATGTGTTGCTGGTCGCCACGGCTGATGTGGAACGTATCTCGCGTATGATCTCCGCCTATCCGGATATCAATTGCGTAGTCACCTTTGATGCCAGTGGGCAGACACCTTCGTTGCAGACCCTGCTGGCGTATGATGCGGTGCTGGTGGTTGCCGAACAGTCATTTGTTGATCCTGTCAAACTGGGCGATGTGCTGGCGAATTACATTGATCAGGGTGGGAAGGTGGTGCAGTCGGTGCCAACCTTTTATGCCCGTTCAGGCGGCGGATGGGATATTCAGGGTCGTTTTCTGACAGAAGGCTATAGCCCGTTCATTGGTCAGAATGATGCGACCTTGCGGGTGTTGCTGGGGGACTTTGCGGCAGACCATCCGATTATGCGTGGGGTGTCTGAAGCCAGTGAATCGTTGTGGCAACAGGTCAAGCTGAGTACCGACGCTTCACTGGTTGCTTCCTGGGCAGACGAGACCCCCTTTGTCGCCACCAAAGGGCAGGTTGTGGCGATCAATAGCTTTCTGGCAGATGGCTATGCGTGGGAGGGAGATGTGGAGGTAGTCGTGCATAATAGTCTGGCATGGTTGCAGACGTTTGATGAAGTATCCTGGCTGTCCATCACGCCTACCTATTCTGGCACACTTGATGCCAATGCGACCCGTTCGTATGCCGTGACGTTTGATACCAGAACTGGGCAATCCCAGCCCATGCAGCCCGGTGCATACCATGCGGAAATTGTGATTATCAATCAGGAGAGTGGTGAGGAGATTGGAGCTATTCCCGCCAGCCTGGACATGCACATTCCTGATAATTGGGGCTACCTGTCCGGAGTTATTTCCACGACAGGCTACTGCCAGCAAGACCCTGCTCCGCTGGCACATGCTGAAATTACGCTGGTAGGGAGTGATGGCAAAACCTGGTCGCTCACGACCAGCGTCAGCGGAACCTACCAGCTCTGGATAGACCAGCAGAGTGCCCCGTTCACCATGCGGGTGGCGGCTGAGGGGTATGAGACGGTTGAAATACCCGACGTTGCGGTTACGGCTGAACAGCCAGTGCATCAGCATGCCCAACTTGCCTGGCTCTCCCCCTGTGTCACATCCGAGCAGGAGGTTATCAGGAGTGTGGTGAAGCCTGGCGAACAGAAAACAGTCTCGTTTTCGCTGTCCAATCTCGGTAAAACCCGAACATATATCTCGATTAGCGAAGAGGAAGACATGCAGTGGTTGCAGATTGCAAAACAACACCTGACACTGGCACCTGGCGAGAGCACCATGGTGAAATTGACGTTTGATCTGGAGACGCTGGCGTTGACGGCAGACCAGCAACGGCAACACCAGGGGGTTCTCCTGCTGGAGAGCGATGATCCGGTCAATCCGCAACGACGCGTTGCTGTCGAGATGATTATTCCTATTGAGGAGACACCGGTCCGCGTTGGGGCTATCAGTGCGCTGCACCTCGGTTCTGCCCAGACTATGATTGTGCAGGACGAATACCTCTATGCGGCTAACTATCCTTCGCTGGTCGTGTATGATGTCCACGATCCGCTGCGTTCCCGTTCCGTAGCAACCGTGATGCTGGTGCAGGAGCAAACGACCCCCACAGCAACCGTGTCGCTGGCGCAGGAGCAAACGACCTCCACATACTATGGCGCGTTTCAGGATATGCAGGTGGCCGGCAATATGCTCTATCTTACGGGTACAAATAATGGGTTAAGCATTGTTGACATCAGCGAGCCGCGGCAACCTGTTGTTCGCGGGCAGTATGTGGAAGAGGATGTGAGCTACTCCAGGGTATATGTGGCGGAAACGACTGCCTATCTTGTGGGGACGTCGGTGTATACGAGTATGTTCGACATCGTTGATGTGAGCAATCCTGACAATCCTGCACTGGTAGGCCGGTATGTGTATGAAAGTTCAGATGCGGAGGCAGACTACCATGATGTTATTGCTTCCCGTCAGGCGGTGTATGTGGCGACTGACGATGGGTTGAACATATTTGAGAGGAGCAATCCTGTTTCGCCGACTCTGTATGGAGAATTCAATCTGCCCGGCGTTGCCCGCAATATGCAGCTTGCAGGTAGTCTGATCTATGTTATTTCAGCCGAGAATGGTGTGAGCCATCTGTCTATTCTGGATGTGCGCGACCCGTTCAATCCTTCGGTCGTGAGTAGCTACGAGATAGCCGGTTCGGTCCTGGATATGCAGGTTGTGGATAGTATTGTATACCTTGCAACAGGACAGGGAGTGTTGCTGATAGATGCCAGAGTGCCTACCTTGCCAGTATCTTTTGAAAGCTACGAGATGCCGCAAACCCGCCAGCTTCAGGTAGTGGATGAGTTGCTCTATGTCAGAACATTGTCCGACATGCATATACTGGCGGCGCAGACATCGTCTGCCGATCCGCTTTCGCTGGTGACGCTGGACGGCACATCAAACGCAACGTATTCCAGTGATACCTTTTTCAAGGCAACGGTGCATCCGCTGAGCGGTGCTTTGCCCGTGGATTACACCTGGGAAACGAGCGATGGGCATACCATGGTGCATGAAGAGCAGAATAGCCCGATTGATACGATTGCAGTGCAATGGGCAACCCCTGGCACGAAGACGATCACGGTTACCGCCACCAACGATACGGGAGGATATATTGTTGCCCGTCACACGTGTGAGGTGCGCGATCCGCTCGCCTTTACTGCTATCGGCTCACAGAAAGTGGTGGATACCCTCCAGGATGTCGCGTTTGTTGGCTCGCTGGCGTATGTGGCGACTGGTGAAGATGGCCTGGCTATTTTTGACAGAAGCAATCCTGCCGATCCGGTGCTGATAGGCAGCTATACCGAGGCACCAGTTTTTGAGGTGCTCATAGGGGAACAGGTCGTGTATGCTGGTTCCGAGGACGAGGTGCTGCTGCTCGATGTCAGCCAACCGACCACACCAACCTTGCTGGCACGTTATCCCCTGCAGCAGGATACTGGTATCTATGCGATGACGGTTCAAGGCAATATACTCTTTGTCGTAGAACTCCGCGAATTTTTCGTTCCCTATACCTCCATTTACAGCTTCGTTGTTATGATGATTGATGTCAGTAATCCTGCAACACCAACCCCCGTGTGGCAATATGAGCAACGTATCTCTAGCGAAAGTTCTCCTGAGATACAGGTGGTTGGCAATCAGCTTTATCTGATGAGCACCAGTAGTTTATGGGTTATAGAGAACAGCAATGCATCCGAGCCGCTTGTGCAAAGCATACATTATGTGTCTGCTCCGTCCTCGTTAAGCGCATTCGTGGTGCATGGCTCACTGGTGTATGTGTTAGAAAAGTATGTGCTCAAGGTGCTCGATATCAGCGACCTGTCGAATGTTCAGGAGGTTGGTAGCTATCCGATAGTGGCGAGGGTTGGTGATATCCAGGACGTGGGAGTACATGGGTCGTATGTTTTCCTGCAGATGGAGGAGGGAGTACTGGTTATTGATGTGTATGATAAGGAATATCCCGCACTGGCGGGGGGTTTTTCGGGGCCGGGGGGGCTGAAGAGGGCAATGTTCCAGGACGGCATGCTCTATCTGGGCAGGGCGGATGGCTCATTGCAAATGGGGCAGGTAGCGGGGCTACAACCATCGCATCGTTCACAGGTGTATCTGCCAATAGT